>DEST01000027.1 GCA_002361365.1 Alphaproteobacteria bacterium UBA3307 | reverse complement strand
TTGTATCGTAATAATTATGCAATAAATATCAAGTATACATACCTGTTTATACATTTTTATACATTAAATCAGGTATGTATATTTTAATTGCAACCGCATAAATATATCGCTATACTTACATAAATTTAGTAACAAAGGAAATTAAGATGTTTTGGAATTTATTTAATAATATGCCGAAGCCTTTTGCCGAAGGTTTGTTGCCTGAGCGGGATAAACATTCGATATACTATTATCAATACGGCAATCCGACAGGTATTCCTGTGTTGTCTTTTCACGGCGGTCCGGGAGGATGTTCTCGCCCTAAATATGCTAAATTATTTGATTTAAAAAAATATCGTTTCATTCAATTTGATCAACGAGGTTGCGGCAAATCTGAATATGCTGATTTATTGCATCATAATGAAACTTCATATTCTATTGAAGATGCTATGCATTTATTGGCGTATTTACATATTGATACACCTCTTATTGTTCATGGAGTTTCGTGGGGCTCTACAATGGCATTATTGTTTGCCGAAGCACATCCGCAAATTGTCCGGCAAATTGTAATTTCTTCCGTATTTTTAGCTCGACCGGAAGATTATGGTTGGGTGAATTGTGACAGCGAGCGATTTTATCCTGATTTATGGGCAGAAATGCGTAAACAATATAAACACACTGATTTTTTTGAGGCACATAATCGCCTGCTCTTTTCCAACCGCGAAAAAGATTATGAAAAAGCGTTGGCTTATTGGGGTAGCTATGAGCATAAACTCGGTCAGCTCAATCCGACATTTAGCACTGATACCGATTTTGATGAATATTTTCTTCGCAGTGCACGAATAGCCTTTTATTATGACCGGCATAAGTTCTTTATGAACGACAATCAAATTTTACGACACATTGCAAAAATCAAACATATTCCTACTATTATAGCGCACAATCGCTTAGATTTCTGTTGTCCGGTTAAACAAGCATGGGAATTACATAAGGCTATGCCTAAGTCAGTTTTGCAAATATGTTCTGAGGCTGGTCATTCTACCCCGAAATTATTAAAAGCAGTCAAAAAAATGATTGTCAAGGCAGAAAAAACAAACAAGTAATGAATTTATTAAAATTCAAAGACCGAATAAATATTTATTCGGTCTTTGGTGTGTTTTGCATAGAAATATATCATCCCTCTTTATCTAAGTCAACAAGCGTATATTTATCATTGCCCATACCCAACTCTTTCATATACGAAAGTTGGCGCAAACCGTGTCGTGTTTCAATACGCTCGCGCATATCATGACTTTTATCTTTCAGTTGATATATCATATCGACTGCGGCTTGATCTACTGCCAAAATATCATCACTGGCTAAAATACCGACATCAGGCGTAACAACCGGAGCAGCGGCCACTCCCTCACAATCGCAACTCACAGACATATTGCGCATAACGTTTATATAGGTAATATGCTCACCAAAATGATCTAAAACAGACTTTGTCGATTCGGTCATACGTTCCATAAATTCTTCTTTATCTATGCTCCATTGCCCCTGCCCCGGATATGTGTGAATCATCGCCTTGCCGATTCGTCCGTCCGCCATACCGATACCTATATTTTTGTTTGAACCGCCGAAACCGCCCATTGTATGCCCCTTAAAATGGGTCAAAACCAAGAGAGAATCGTATTTATCAGAATGACTGCCGACAGACATTTCTTTGAAATGCTTACCATTTTTAATCGGCCACATTACAGTACCTTCTTCATCTAAAATATCAACCGGCGCAAAAGTCCAACCATTAACTTTAAGTGTCTCCCGATGTTGTTCGGTTGTATACCTGTCGCCATCATAATAGGTATTTGTTTCTACAATGGTTGCATCTGGTAAATTATGTTTAATCAGTTGTTTTACCCACTCACGCGGAATAATATTCGGACCGTTCTTTTCACCGGTATGTAATTTTATAGCCACTTTCCCTGTCATATTTTGTTTTACTTTCTGATAAATTTTATCCAATCCGTTCGCAGATAAATCGCGGGTAAAATACACAATAGATGTCTGACCTTCTCTTTTTTCTACCGGAATATTGACACTACTACCAAGCGGTTCCGACGCCTGCGGTACCGGCATATCTGCTGCATTCGCCGTACCAAACAATTTTCCAACCATACTTAAAACTAAAGAACTGGCTGACAATTTTAAAAAATCACGACGTTCCATTTTTCCTCCTTATTACATATATGACCAAATATAAGCCCTAGAGCATACTCTAAGTCAAGAAGATTTTTAGTTTTATAAAATCAGAAATATTTTAATCTATATTATCACTATCTTCATCAATAATGATGAATTCATTATTGCCAATCATATTTAAAACTGCGCGAGCTCTCTCGTCTAATAAATCCAAATCCAAACTACTGGCAGATAATAAATTTACTCTTTGTTCCAATTCTTCACGGCGTTTATCATAATTAGCATTTATCTTTTCTGCCTCAGATACTTTATTTTGCAGATATAAATACCTCAAGTATCCCCTATCTCCTTTGATAGCGAAATAAGAAAAATAAGAGCTAAGCAATATCAGCAATACCAACACCGCCGAACTTTTACTCTTTTTAATTATGTACGCCCAAATTCCCATATTTTTCGCTCAAAGTACTCAAACTCAGTATATCCGAACACATTTTTATTAAAAAAAAGTTATTTTTTGTTATTTAATAAAAATTTTCACCTTTAGTAATAAAGTTTGTAGCGCGGATATCAATCAAATTACCATTTTTAAGTGCTACTTCTCTATCCATTTTATGCGCCAAATCAATATTATGCGTAGCAATCAAAGCAGAAAGTCCGGTCTCTTTTACAACTTCAAGCAAAGTTAAAAACACATTGTCCGAAGTATTAGGGTCTAAATTACCTGTAGGTTCATCAGCTAACAATAGTTTTGGAGTATTAGCCAATGCACGAGCAATTGCCACTCGTTGTTGCTCGCCACCGGACAGCTCGGCCGGACGATGTTCTGCGCGTTCTTCTAACCCGAGTCGTCTCAATAGCCACATAGCTTTATCCCGAGCATCTTTATATTTTGTGCCTGCTATCAGTTGCGGCAAGATAACATTTTCCGCAGCATCAAAATCCGGCAAAAGATTATGATATTGATACACAAAACCTAAGTAGTTACGACGCAACATAGTCAGCATATTATCGGTATTTCCGGTACATTCTTCACCTTCAATACAGACTGTACCTGAAGTAGGCTCATCAAGTAATCCGGCAATTTGCAACAATGTTGACTTGCCGGAGCCGGACGGTCCTATTAACGCCACCACCTCTTTAGGTTTAATGCTTAAATTGATATTTTTCAATACATTGAGTTGCTCATCACCTTGTTTAAAGGTTTTACTGATATTTTTTAATTCCAAGCTCAGATTACTCATAGCGCAAAGCCTCCGCCGGCTTAAACTTTGAGGCACGATATGCCGGATATAGAGTAGCCAAAAATGACAGAACCAGAGTTATGCCGACAACCAATAAGACTTCAGACGAATCGACCTTTGCCGGAAGTTTAGATAAAAAGTAGATTTCAGAAGAAAATAAATCTCGTCCTGACAATTTTTGCAATAATTGCCGAATACTCTCAATGTTTTCGCAAAACAGCAATCCGATAATCACTCCAAAAGATGTTCCGACTGAACCGATAAAAGCTCCATCCATAAAGAAAATTCGTATAATCATAGCTTTAGTAGCACCCATTGTCCGCAAAACCGCTATATCTCTGCTTTTATCTTTTACGAGCATAATCAGACCGGTAATAATATTAAACGCAGCTACCAAAATTATCAGTGTCAAAATTAAAAACATTACATTGCGCTCAACATCAATTGCATTAAAGAATGCCGCATTTGTTTTTTTCCAATCGTACACAAACGCATCAAGACTTACACTTTTTTCGAGCATTATTTTGGTTTTTTCCAGTGTTTTTTCGTTTTTAAGGGTAACATCAATCACAGTAGCCGCATCTTTGAGACCAAAATAAGTTTGCGCAGTTTCCATAGGCATAAACAAATAGTTTGCATCATATTCATGCATACCTAAATCAAAAGTTCCGATAATTCGATATGACTTAATTCTGGGCACCGTACCGAAAGCCGTAATTTTTCCGTTTGGCGAAATCAGGGTTATTTCATCATTTATATAAACACCTAATTTGCGTGCCAGCTTTTCTCCCAAAACAACAACATCACCCACAAATTCATTGATATCAATTGAGGCAAATCCTTCACGCAAGACTTTCTTTTTTAATATATCCGTTCCTTCCATTCCGCGAACCATTGCTCCTTCCGCCCCATACGCGGACGACACTAAAAGCTGCTTTTCGATTAGTGGTAAGGCTAGTTTTATATCTTCAATGTTTTGCAAATTTTGCACGGCTTTTTTATAATTGTTAAAAGGAAATCCGGCGGAGGATATAATCGAAATATGACCATTTATACCTAAAATTCTGTTTAATAATTCAGCTTTAAAACCATTCATTACCGACATTACTATTATCAGGGTGGCAACACCCAAGGCAATACCGGTAAATGCAAAACCGGTAATAACGGAAATAAACCCCTCTTTACGTTTTGCCCGCAAATATCGCCACGCGGTCATACGCTCAAATTTAGAAAACAATACAAATCTCCATCTTGTTTTTTGCGAATTTACTAAAAAAACTTATCTTTTTCAACCGTGAATCGCTGAATATACACAACTCTGTCATATTCCAATGCGTTGGTTTAATTTTAACAACTTAACTATTGAAAATATTGTATAAAATTGTTCAAACACTAAGTCTATTTTTTGTTTATTCAGATTTGACTTAAAAAAAGAATTCGCTTCAAACATATCTTGATGAGTAGGAACACTCAATAGTAATCTATTAAACTTGAAACTAAATTGAATAGATTTACCTTCATACAAATCTCGCAATTTTAACATTCTCTCCATAAATGCCGTAGTCAATAAATAGCGGGCTTCAATCTGATTGTCTGAAAATACCTCAAAATATTTTTCAAAAACAGAATCTTCCAATCTGACATTTTTCAAACCTTTGATTTTATAAAAAGAATTACCCAGAGCACCTCTGTCTTTAAGCACAACCGTATGTCCGCTGAATTTTTTATTCATCTCAAACAAAATACACACTCCGCTGAATATTGGTTTATTTGTTTCTGTTTTTTGCCCGTCACGAGTACGAGTTCTATGAATTTTAAGCAATTTTTCTTCAGCGATACTGATGTGGACACCGTCATATATTCCGGAAAAGTAGTCATCGCCGACACTGTTGTTATATTCTGTAAATAAAGACGATGCTCTTAATATCTCATCATCAATTTTACCCTCAAAAACATACGAAAATTTACCGAAAAAATTAGCAAATTCCGGCATAATTTGGGGTTTTACACGTTTTTTATAAAAATACATCGGACCGCACGCCAACATAATTACAACACAAGAACCGCACAAACTTAAACCGATATATTCTTTGGCTATATTATTATTAAACAGCAAATATAACATTGCCGGATAAAACAGTATTGCCATCAATATCAACACCATAAAACTTATCAAATAGCGTTTTCTGACCTTATCGTTTTGTTGTAAAATCGGCAGCAAAGTTGCTTCGTAATATAAGTCAAAGCGTTTTTTTAAATCAACATATTCGGTTGTATGGAATAAGTCTGTCATATCTGTTCTTTCATAGCCTGAATAATTTGAACGACATCTATGGTGTTTTGCATTTTACGATGCAACATAAAATATTTTTCTTTATCAATAGATTTATGCCATAAGCCGCTATTTTCGAAATATAATGACGCATTTTCCAAATACATCAACATAAAATCGTCTTCTATTTGAATATATAAGTGTTTGGCTCTAAATGTATCTTTCATATCCAAAACCCGCTCAAAAAACATCGACGGCAACAAATCTTTTGCATAACTTTCGTCTTCAGCAAAAATCTTAAAATAATTTGCTGCCGGAATATGAACATTTTCCGTTATGTTTTCTAAACCTGTATAGCTATTTTTACGATAAAATCCGCTCTCATCAAACAAATAGGTCCTTTTATTAAAACTTTTGCTAAACTTTATCTTTATCATAACTCCTGACGAAACCATTCGTTTAAATTTGAATTTTTGTATACGCTGCATTTTTGTAAATATCATATCATACATAAATATCTGCACACTATCATAATTACCGACAATTCCATGAACAGTGGTATAGTTTTCGTGTGGCGGAATTATAGGAGCTTTACTTGGCAAATCAGCATTATATTCTGCTTGTTGCCAATAATTGCCGTAAAATTTTAAGAATTCATCAAAAAGACTTTGTCTGGAGATTATATGGTATTGGTATAAAGGCCATACTACCACGGCTAGGGCTAAAAGACAAACCAAAAACAATTGCTCATAATTTATCACATAACCGTACATTAAATACCTAAACAAAATAATCAGAGTATTTGCCCCTAACAAAAAACAGGCAGACCATAAATACCCCCAAAAACGACTGCGAAAAACCTCTTTTTGACGATTATCTTCCTTTACTAAAGGCATAATCGTGTCAGTTAGAAATCTTTCGAGCAATTCTTCTTCGTTGACTTCTGTTTCTGAAATAAAATTGATATTATCAGCCACCAGCTAATCCCTTATTTAAAATAATCCTGACTGTTAATCGGTTTTCTTTCGGCTTCGGTAGCTTCAAAAAATGGAAAATCACTGTATGTAATACTTAATATACTTGCGACCAAACTACTTGGAAAAATCTCAACCTGATTTTTCAGCTCATTAACATTAGAATTGTAAAATCTTCGTGCTGCTGCAATATGTTCTTCCACCTCATTCATACTTTGCATAGCAGTCATCATTGTTTGGTTGGATTTTAAATCCGGATAATTTTCAAGCGATATTTTAAAATCTTGAAGCTTTTGATTGAGTAAGTTTTCCAGCTCCATTTTTTCTTTTGGAGCACCGACAAAGGTATTTTGCATTGCCCGAGTGCGTAAATCAGCCAATTCAGTCATCAAAGTTTTTTCATGTTCCATAAATTTTGCCGCCATATTCAGCATATTTGGAATCAAATCGTACCTTTTTTTAAGCTGCACGTCAACATCAGCCATAGATTCCTGTACTTTATTGCGAGTTTTAATCAAGCGAGCATAAAGCACATAAAACAAAGCTGCAACGGCTAAAACGACTAATACCCAAACATTATTTTCCATTATACTTCTCCTTATTTATTTTATCAATATAAGTCGCATTATAAATATCTCTCAAAAAAAATCAACATATTCAACAAATATCATTTGCAATCGGTGTACAATTATGATATTATAGACAGAAAGTAGGAGAATATATACAAATGACAACACGACGTGCCAATTTTTTATTAAGCAAAATCAACAATCGTATTAAACAAAAAGATAATGCGTTTGCTGATGATATGCTTAATACTAAGGATATGCCGCAATATGAAAACGCGTTATCGCTCAAAGAACAATCTTTGGAACAAACTAAGGAATTGCAACAAAACAAGAAAAATCAAACAGAGCGTGAAGAACGCCAAAATAAGGAATATAAACGCCAAAAAGAGCGAGAGTTGTTTCAAAGAATGCTGCAACGTAACCGTATCCGTACGCGTCAACGAGAACATCATTAACTTATGTTCGTATTTTTTGTCCGAACACATCATAAAAAAGTTGACATATTGCAAATTATGTATATAATCTTGCCTACCAAGAGTTTTTAGGACGTTAATGTAAATTTATTTGATTATGCATATTTTAAGCTGTTAAACATTATTTTTCAGAAATATTTCTCAATATCATGTTACCGAGTCAATAACCGGCAATATGGAGAGTTCGCCGCTAAAAATACTGTTGCAATCAAAATAATAAGGGAAAGGGAAAATGGCATACTATATTACACATAGCAAATTACAGGGAGATATTTTCAATTATCGCCGCTTAAAAGCAAAAAATATTACACAACAACATTCAACTAAGGTTGAAGAAATTAAGCGTAAAGCAGAAAATATACTGGACGGATATTCTAAGAATAATATTGCCGTCCGTAGTTCCGAGCAAAAAATATTTGCCGAGTATATAGATACGTTTGGTTTTGCTAAGCGTGAACAATTACTTTCTCAACTGCAAAAAGAAAGCACTTTTAATGTTCGGCAATATCTTACCGAACAATATCAGAGTACTTGGCATAAGATATTACATATCAATTCGGATAAGCCGCAACATTTAACGGCAAGACAAATGCAACAAAGAATTGATGCTTATAAAAAATTGGGAAAACGTTTATCTCGCGGTTGGTATCATTCTGACAGTTTATATCTTAAGCAAGTCCGTTTTGAAAAAGAAGCCGAAAATTATGCTGCAAACTTTTTAAAAGGTAAAATTCGTTTATACCAAAACGATGTTTCTACAGCAATCCACTATATTAGTGTTATGGGAAATTTTTATGACGGAAGCGTTGCTTCTCGGACAATCGAACAATTACAGATAACTCCGATTGAAAATTTTGCACAGCCGCAAAATAAATTTGCCACTTTATGGAATAAGTTAAAAAACAAAACAAAGACTATAAAAAATTCTATATCTGATGTTTTTAGCAAATACGCTGGCATAAATACAAATTCCAGACTAAGTTTTGCCACTAAAACTGCCGGTTTGAGCTTTTTGCTGTCTGCGGCAGCAATGTTTGGTTTCAAGTCGGATAAAGGAGCATCTCTACCCAAAATTAACCCTACAGAAATCAAGGCTAATCCGAGCAAAATGCCAAATTTCGGAACAACCAAAATGTTACAACCGATACAATCTTTTGAGCATATTAATCAACAAACCGATACGCAAAAAATATGGGATAATTTTTATCAAACCAAAAATGAAATTATTGCATCTTCTCTGCACCTTGATGCAAACAAATTAAAACTATCCATAATTAAACAAGTAAACAAAGGTATTTTTGATATGCCTAAAAACACAACCGAAACTCAGCTTGTTTATACACATTTGTTATACAAAGCGTATGGTTTAAAATCTCCGCTTAAAGATATATTTACGGCAACCGATAAAATCTCAGCCCAAGAACAAGAAGCCGTAAATATTGCAGTGGCTACTGCCGGTAAAAATGGTTTAGGTGTTAAAAAAATTGCTCAGCAACAAGCGGCAAAATATGGTAAAAAACTATCAACACACAGTGCTTTTGATAATGCAACAAAAGTTCAACAGCAACAATTTATTACCGACTTAAAACAAATAAAAGAACTAAGTCGCTGAATATTTTACACTTTTATCATTTTTTATCCTGACTGTTGATTTCGGTCAGGATTTTTTATGTTTATTATACTGATTAAGTTTTATATCAGATTATACCCAACCCGGTCTTATCTATGCAGAAAATAGATGCCGAGTTAACTTCGTAGGACAATTCAAAAGAATTATTTTTTCTATTCCATCTGATAATCTGCGACCTAATTTTAAGAACAATTTATCATTTCTAAAGCCTTTGTGGTATAATCTTTCATAGTTTCGGCACTCTGGCGTAACATTGCATGTTCTTCTGACGAAAGTTTCGGGCTAATCACATGATATACACCTTGTCTGCAAACCACTGTCGGTAACGACACGCATACATTTTCCACACTCTCTACATTTTTATGATGTGAAGAAATTGTTAATATAGAATGGTCATTATTATCTATTGCCCGACAAATTTGAGTAAGTGCACCGGCAATACCGTACGCGGTTGCCCCTTTACCTTCAATAATTTTATATGCTGCACGTACAACACCCTCGTTAATTTCTGCCTTTTTATCTTCATCTAAAACTTTGCCGACATCTGCCGCATATTCTTCCAGCGAAAGTGTACCCGCTTCGGCACTTGACCAAATCAGTACTTCGCTATCGCCATGTTCTCCCAAAACGTCTGCGTGAACCGATTTAGTCGAAACGCCAAGATAATCTGCCAACAGATTTCGAAAACGCGCTGTATCCAACACAGTTCCGCTGCCTATAACCCTTCTATTGTCAAAACCTGATAGCTTAAGAGCGACCTCGGTCATAATATCCGCCGGATTCGTGGTAATCAATAAAATTGTATTTGGGGCATATTTTACAACCTGCGGAATAATATCTTTAAATATCATAACATTACGTTCCAATAAATCAATGCGTGTTTCTCCTGATTTTTGGTTTGCCCCTGCTGTAATAATTACTACTTCGGCATCTGATAAATCTTTATAATTACCGGCATAAATTTTTCCGGCACTTGCAAATGGTGCCGCATGTGCAATATCCGCCGCTTCCGCTTCTGCTTTGGTATGATTAACATCAATTAACACAACCTTGTCGGCAGTTCCTGTCATAATCAAAGAAAAAGCCGTTGCACTGCCGACAGCACCGGCACCTATAATCCCTACTTTCATCTTACCTCCATTATTTAAATCAGTTTGTATATAATTTATGCCTGATTATAATAAAAACAAGCGTGAAATTTATAAATATCATTGACAAATCTTTGACGTCATTTTACACATAGCAAAAGTGAGGAAAATATGATTAAAACTAATGTTATGCGAATTATTGAAACCGCTAAAATACCATATAAAGCTCTTGAATGGCAGCCGATTAACGGTCTAGATGCCGAAACTGTTGCCGGATATTTACAAAAACCGGCGGAACAAACATTTAAGACTCTTGTCACACAATCATCAACAGATACTCATAGTTTCAGTCATTTTGTGTTTGTAATTCCGGCAAATAAAGAATTGAGTGTTAAAAAAGCCGCTTCTGCCGCCGGAGTTAAAAATATTGAAATGTTGCCACTCAAAAAACTTTTGCCTCTAACCGGATATGTCCACGGCGGCTGTTCCCCCGTTGGTATGAAAAAAAATTTTCCGGTATTTATTGATGAAACTGCTGTTCTGTTTGATAATTTCTATATCAGCGGCGGAAAAATCGGACTGACATTAGAAATTAGTGCCGAAGCCCTAGCCACAGCCATCGGAGCAAAATTTGCAGATCTTACTCTGGATTAAAATGCTTGTTCAAGCAATTTTCTTATCGGTTTATAACTCTTGCGATGTTCCGGCGTAATGCCGTACTTTTTCAAGCCTTCGATATGGTCTTTTGTACCATAACCGGAATTTTTTTCAAACCCATAATGCGGGTATTTAAAGGCTAATTCTTTCATCAAATTATCCCTATATACCTTGGCCAACACACTTGCCGCCGCAATAGAATACGAACGTGCATCACCCCCGATATAACAAGATGTCGCGCACCCAAAGTCCTCCGGCAAGCGATTACCGTCAATCAAAGCATGCGCCGGTTGCGGCTCAAGTTTGGCAATCGCACGTTTCATCGCTAAAAATGTTGCTTGTAAGATATTCAACGCATCAATTTCCGCTGCACTTGCTTCACCGATACCATAGGTCAAATGCCCTATTCGCGCCTCGGCTAACAGCAAATCATAGAGTTTTTCCCGTTTTTTTGCCGTCAATTTTTTTGAATCATCAATATGCATTAAGATTTCCGGACTAACTTCACGGCTCAAAAACATTACGGCACCGGCCACTACCGGTCCGACCCACGGTCCGCGTCCGGCTTCATCTACACCGCATATCGCACCACCGATTTTATCTTCAATCTCCCACGTTGGCATCATTTTCTCCCTTGATGCTCATACTAGCGTATTTTATCGGCAAACTCAAGTCTTTTAGGCACTTAATCCCAATTTAATGTCGCACGATTTCTAACCCCTCATACTCGGCTTCTACAATGCCGCCTATAATCACTGCCACGTTATCAAAGCCTACTTTTTCAAACATTTCGGCTGCTTGTGAGGCACGATTTCCTGATGCGCATAATATATTGACCGTACAATCGCCGGTCAGTGCATTATCTTTGATGAATTCAATCGGCTTTAAATCTGCCAATGCAATATGCTTATGTTCCGCTTTTAGGGCAGAACGCTGATATTCTTCTATTGTCCGTACATCTAGAATAAATGAGTTTGTATTTAAACTTTCCGGCTTTATAAAACGCATTATTTCCTCCTTTTTTAGATAGAAATAATGCCCTCAAAACACAATTCAAGCTCTCCTGACGGCTACCACGAACGACCGCCGCCGCCACCGAAACCACCTCCGGAAAATCCACCGCCTCCAGAACTGCTTGAGCGAGAAATGCCGCCATTTGCCACAGTTGGCATAACCGATGCATTAAATCCACGAGCAAATCCGTCAAAATTACTTATATTAAAGCCGTTATCAATAGCCCAAACCGGAGGTTGTACCGCTATATTTTCAAACTGTTTTATCCACACCTTAGATACTCCCAACAAATAAGCATAAGGCAATATTTTATAAAAGTATTGCGGTTCTTGCTCAACCATTGTTTCTAAGCGTTTTTTCTCAGCCACTTCAATAAAACGTTTAAGTCCCAAAAGTTGGCCTTTCAGAAGTCGTCCGTCAATATTAGGTTTCAGCATTTGTATGTAGCACACTATCGTAATAATCACACATCCTATCCCCATCACTGTTTGAGATAAATTTTCCAAAGAAATTTCCATAATGAGCGGAACAAAGAATGGCCAACACACCAATATTCCCCATATAATCATCACAATATTTGAATTTCTTATCACCAACATAAACCATAATAGCATAAAACCGGCCGGAATTATGGTCATAATCATTTCGATTGATATATTATAATTCATCAACGCAAATACAGTGAGTAAAATATTACCCAGAATGTATAACAGCATCATAAAACAACGAAACGAATTCATTGAACTGGCTTCATAAAAGCGTTTTTTATCATCTTTGGTTATTGATGAATTGCGCAAAGCTGTCCAACCGCTGTAAAAATTAGCAGATACTTTAAGCTCATCATCAGTAACAATGTTATTATTACCGGCTTCTCTGCTCAGCAAATTAAGTAATTTACGTTCTGATTTATTATTTCCTTTA
>DEST01000080.1 GCA_002361365.1 Alphaproteobacteria bacterium UBA3307 | reverse complement strand
CTTAAATTTGACGGGGCTTATCTGTTTGGCGCAACCATTGATGATGATTTGGATATTATCGATAAAAACGAACAAATGTCTAAGCCGAAAAATACCATTCTGTTAGGATATAATGATTTTGATTTACTGTGCTATAACACCATTACAATGCAATACCAAATTATCGACCGTAACGATTTTTCGGTTTTAGATACTTATACCGATAATGAACTTGATTATGCTTTAAGTAGAATTTTTAATTTTTAAGACAATGAATAATATTTATCAAAACACTCATCAAAATATGCAAAAAGCTGCTGCCACTATTAAAAATGGCGGTCTGGTGGCTTTTCCGACCGAAACTGTGTATGGTTTAGGTGCAAATGTTTACAATGCAAAGGCCGTAGCCGCAATTTTTGCCGCTAAACAACGTCCGCATTTTGACCCGTTAATATCTCATATTGCTGAGATTGATTTTTTAAAAGAATATGCCGCCACCGACGAGCGTGTTTTCGCTCTGGCCAAACATTTCTGGCCCGGTCCGCTGACGTTTGTTTTACGGCGCATTGAAGAAAACCCGAGTATAGATTTGGCCTGTTCGGGTTTACGTACTCTTACTGTCAGAATGCCTAATCATCCGATTGCGCTGGATTTAATCCGTCGCAGCGGTGTACCGATTGTTGCGCCTTCCGCCAACAAATATCAATCGGTAAGTCCCACTACGGCAGAACACGTTGCCGACGGTTTAGGTGATAAGGTTGATATGATTTTAGATGGCGGTGCTTGTAAAGTCGGAGTGGAATCAACCATCATTGACCTGACAGGTAAAAACATTGTAATGTTACGCGCCGGAGGTACAGCCAAAGAAGATATTGAGGAATTTTTGGGTGAAAAAGTTTTGCTATCCGGCGGCGACCCAAATTTACCGACCGCACCGGGGCAAATGCTACGTCATTATGCACCGCATAATACTCTACGCATAAATATTACAACACCGGAATCGGATGAATATTACATCGGATTTGGTTCGCTCAATGGTAATTTAAACCTTAGTCCAAGCGGAGATTTAAAAGAAGCGGCAGCTAATCTTTTTGCCTATCTGCGTTTGGCCGATTCTGCCGCTAAATCCGGAAAAATTGCCGTTGCCCCAATTCCGACAACTGGCTTAGGTCTAGCCATAAACGACCGTTTGCAACGTGCTTCGTATAAATAAGCTCAAATAAATAAAACAAAATAATTTGCTCTTATTGCCTTTTGAAGTGTAATTTTACAAACTAAAAAACTGCCGTGTATATATTCGGCAGTTTTTTTTGAAAGATAAACGACACTGTTTTATTTGCTTTTCGGAGCAGTTGTATCGGTTTCAACAACTTTTTCATCAAGCACGTCAAGCAACTTATCTAAATCCGAAACCAAATCATCTAAATCCATAGAATTTTCGCCGTCCGCATTTTCGGAAGTTTTCGGTTGAGCCAACTGATTAAACAAAACCTCTCCGCTTTTTTTCAGAACTTCACGATTGTTACTGATGGCTTTTAACGTTTCTTTCAAACCTTGAGTTTCTGTCGGAGTTTCTTCCGGAGATTTTGCTTCATCTTCTGCTTGAGAATCAACATCATTAGCTTCATCTTTGGTTTTTTGAATCTTATCTTTAGCCTCTTCCGTCTCTTTCTCTTTAGGCTTTACTCTATCTTCAACAGATTCCGCATCTTTAGCATTTTCTGTGGTTGCAACCTCTGATTTTTTACTCAAACCGAAACGTTCACTTTGCGCCTTAAACGCCTCGACCCAACTTTGCGGTATCATCTCTTTCAGTGGTTCTACAGCGGCATTTGCCTGTTTAAACAATATGGATTTTTCAAAAACGCCTTTTTTAGAATCTTCCGGCATAAGGGTAGAAATCAACAACGCAATTAAGATAACAATCAGTGCCCCGCGAGCCAATCCGAATACAAAGCCAAAAATCCGGTCCAACGCACTAAGTTTACTGGAGCGTATCAGAGATGCCAATTTGTCCACCGTCAAAATCCACACAATACAAAAAACCAACAAAATTACCATACCGGCAACAATATTTGCCAACCATTTAGAGGTAACATACTGTTCCATATACGGTGTTGTCAATGGCACCAAATAAAACAGTGCTGCCGCAGCCAGCACCCAGCCGCAAATGGATAAAATCTCTTTTGTCATACCGCGAGCTATTCCGACCAATGCGGAAATTCCGGCAATAATCAAAAAAATAACATCTACATTATTCAGTTGTTCCATAATTCTGCTCCTAATTAAACCAATTGATTAAGCGTTGTACGTGTCCTATTTCATAACACGAAAGTTCATAATTTTTCAAGCCTTTTTCTTTTTTATCCTTACCATAAACAGGGGGAATAATTGCACTGATAAAACCTAGCTTATGCGCTTCTTTTAAACGCAGATTTGCCTGAGTCACCGACCTTATTTCACCGGAAAGTCCGATTTCACCAAACACCACCATATCAGCAGGCAACGGCTTTTTAGTCAGTGATGAAATCACGGCCATAGCCACTGCCAGATCTGCGGCCGGCTCGCTTATCTTTAATCCGCCTGCAATGTTTAAATATACATCGTGCGCACTAAAGTTAATACCGCATCGCGCTTCCAAAACCGCCAAAATCATCGACAGCCTGTTAGAATCCCAGCCGACAACCGCACGTTTTGGGGTAGAATAACCGCTCGGGCTGACCAGAGCCTGAATTTCTACAAGCAACGGACGCGAACCTTCAATTCCGGCAAACACACACGAACCGGAAATATTTCCCTGTCGTTCTGCCAAAAACAATGCTGACGGATTTTCAACTTCGGCCAAGCCTTTGTCCTGCATTTCAAACACACCTATTTCATCAGTTGCTCCATACCGATTTTTAACTGCGCGCAAAATGCGGAAATGGTGACCGCGTTCTCCTTCAAAATACAACACCGTATCAACCATATGCTCTAACACGCGCGGACCGGCGATTTCTCCTTGTTTGGTAACGTGTCCGACCAAAAACAGTACAAATCCTTTCCGCTTTGCCAATTTTATCAATTCATAAGCGCACGCCCGTACTTGCCCGACACTTCCCGGTGTTGATTCCACTTCATCAAGATACATTGTCTGAATTGAATCGATGATTACCACCTTAGCTTCCGTTTTTTCAAGCGTTGTAATAATATTGCGCACATCAGTGGCGCTGGCTAAATTAACCGGACTTTCCGCTAAACCGAGCCGGCTTGCTCTGATACGCACCTGATCAATTGCTTCTTCTCCTGAAATATAGTAACAAGCATATTTTTCGGCTGTTGTTGACAAACCGGCACAGACCTGCAATAAAAGCGTTGATTTACCTATTCCGGGGTCACCGCCGACCAAAATCACCGACCCCGGAACCAACCCCCCACCGGTAACGCGATCAATTTCAGCAATTCCGGTTTGCAAGCGAGAATATGTTTGCATTGTCCCTTTAAGCGGCACAAAATCAATAATACGGCCTTCTTTTTTAAAGTTTATTTTACTAAAACCATCTGCTTTTGACACTTCTTCAACTATTGTATTCCATTCACCGCAAGTATCACATTTTCCTTGCCACTTATGATAGGTAGCTCCGCAATTCTGACAGACAAACATTGTTGAATTTTTAGCCATTTTTCCTACACTTCCACCTGTATCGGTCCTTGCGCATTACCGGTAATAAATTGTTGTAAATACGGATTATCGGAGTTTTCCATTTCCTTAACCGTACCAATCCAGATAATTTTACCATGATAGAGCATAGCTATCCGGTCGGCAATTTTGCGCGCCGAAGCCATATCGTGTGTAATTGTTAGCGTAGTTGCCCCCAATCCGCGTGCCGATTCAATAATTAAATCATTAATCACATCTGCCATAATCGGGTCCAATCCGGTGGTAGGTTCATCAAAAAATATAATTTCCGGCTTGGTAATAATCGCCCGTGCCAAACCAACGCGCTTTTGCATTCCTCCGGAAAGTTCTGCCGGTGATAAATCTGCCACATCCGGTGCCAAACCCACCTGACGCAACACACGGATTGCTTCGGTTTTAGCGTCTTTTTTAGACATTTTCCCCTTACCTAGCGGTACAAACGCTACATTTTCCCATACGCTTAAGCTGTCAAACAATGCTGCACCCTGAAACAGCATTCCCATTTTTTCGTGAATATTTTCTGAAGTTTCCACCGTTTCAACGCCATCAATTTTGATTGAACCTGAATCCGGTATCAACAGCCCCTGAATACATTTTATCAGTACCGATTTTCCGGTTCCGGAACCACCGATAACCACCAGCGATTCTCCTTTTTTAACATCCAAATCAACGCCGTTTAAAACCTTTTTTTTACCAAACGCCTTATATAAATTTCTGATTTCAATTTTATTTTCTGCCATTTAAACCGCCTACCTTGCAAAAAACAATTCCGTAATCAAATAGTTTGCTATCAAAATCAAAATTGACGCCGTTACCACTGCGTTGGTTGTTGCTTCTCCAACCCCTTGTGCTCCGCCTTTTGAACGATATCCGTGATAGCACCCCATTACAGAAATAATAAATCCGAACACTCCAGCTTTGACCATTCCCATAATGATATCGGTAGATTTCATAAAATCCATTGTGTTGGTGATATAATTTGCCGGATTAAAATCAAGCTTATAAACCCCAACTAAATATCCGCCGAAAATACCAATAATATCACCAAACAGCACCAATAACGGCATCACAATAATTGCCGCCCATATCCGAGGTGCTATCAAATATCTGAACGGATTAGCCGAAAGCGTAATCAGGGCATCTATCTGTTCGGTTACGCGCATAGTCCCGATTTCTGCCGCCATTGCAGCACCGATACGTCCGGCAACCATCAGTGCCGACAAAACCGGAGCCAATTCACGGGTTACAGAAATCAGCACCACGCTGGCAACAACACTTTCTGCCCCATATTCAGAAATGCCGGAATATGTTTGAATAGCTATCACCATACCGGCAAACAAAGTAGTTAACCCTACCACCGGCAACGAATAAAAGCCGATATTCAAAAACTGCATTCCAAATAATCTGAAATAAAACGGTGGCATAAAACAGTTATACACCGATTTAGCCACAAACTGCGTAAAATACCCCAAGTTTATAATAAACGCCAGTGGCGCTTTTCCCAATGTTTGTAAAAAAGTTCCCAAAGTTTTTTTCAGCATCTTATATCTTCTTTCCTCGGCTTTGTTTGATGCAACGTAATACCGCTACCACTTTTTCCGGTGCGGAATTTTCCTTAGCATACAAATCTATTTGCGGAATTTCAAGTCCCAAAATAAGGGTTGTTCGTTCTTTTGGCATTCTTTCGATTTTTTCAATATTTTCAACCAGATTGATGCATAAAATCGGCTCGACTGAAGTTTTATAAGGATATTCGATAATTCCTACACCTCTGATTTC
>DEST01000083.1 GCA_002361365.1 Alphaproteobacteria bacterium UBA3307 | reverse complement strand
TCCAGTTTGTTTTTATTTGTGTCCATAGGTATGGGCTGTCTGATTTCAACCTTAACGCGCAACCAATTTTTAGCATCTGTGGCGGCGGCAATGTTCGGTTTTTTACCGGCAGTCATTCTTTCCGGCGGATTATTTGAAATTTCTTCAATGCCTCATGTAATTCAAATTGCGACCAACATTATACCGGCAACACACTTTGTCCCGATTATCAAAAACTTGTTTATGACCGGAAATATTTGGCCTATTATTATAACAGAGAGCTTAAATTTGCTGCTTTTTGGATTGTTTGTTTTTGCTCTGCTCTATAAAGTCACCAAAGAAAGGTTGGAGTAATGAGAGAATTTATTGCAAAATGTTATGCTGTTTGGGCATTGATAATTAAAGAATTTCAGATGATTTGGTCCGACCCCAAAAACCGCGGAATGATACTTCTGCCACCGCTTTTGATGCTGACTGTATTTGCCTTTGCTGCCACTTTTGAAGTAAACAATATTTCCATGGTGATTTATGATAAAGATAATACCCCTATTTCACAAGCTTTGATTGACAAGATTGCTCACACTCCGTATGTAAAAAATCTATATTTTGTAAATAATCCTAATGAGTTGCAACAAAAAATAGATACGGAAAAAGCATTTGTCGCCCTAACGATACCCGATGATTTTGCAAAAAAAACTATCTTAAACGAATCTCCAACCGTACAGCTGATTTTAGACGGACGCAAATCAAATACGGCACAAGTTGTCAGCGGATATCTGACGCAGATTTTTGCGGCCTTTCAGTATGAAACAAATGGAGTTGATACTCCGCAAATTCCGATTAAGATACAAGTCCGTAATTGGTTTAATCCGGAACTTAATTATCAATGGTACATTGTCATTTCGTTTATGGGGGTGTTGGTAACCGTTATGATGTTAGCTATTACAGCTCTTTCAGTAGCACAAGAAAAAGAGCTGGGGACTTTTGAACAAGTTTTAATATCTCCGCTCACGCCGTTTCAAATTCTCATTGGCAAAACTATTCCGGCAATTACAATTGCTTATTTGGATTTCACTATTATGTTGATTGCCGGTCGCTTACTTTTTCACATTCCGGCAGAGAGCGGTTATTTGTTGATTTATGCCTGCATTTTTGTCTTTTTGTTTTCAATTGCCGGTATAGGGTTGTTTATTTCTACGATTTGCAACACCCAGCAACAGGCCATTTTTGGTGTGTTTGCCTTTTTGGCTCCGACATTTTTACTTTCTGGCTTTATTACCCCGATAGAAAATATGCCGTTGATTTTGCAAAAATTCAGTATCATCAATCCGTTAACCTATTTTTTCAGACTTGCGCGCGGTTTATTTTTGAAAAACATTGATGCCGTAACAATCTGGTTAAATGTTTGGCCTTTACTGATTATCGGCTTATGTACTCTCAGTTTTGCCGCATGGTTTTTCAACAAACGCATCAATTAAAAAATTGAAGCACAAAAAAAAGACTCTCCCTTAATAGAAAGAGTCTTTAATTTTCATAAATGAATATATCTTAATATTCCAAATATATCTCTACACGGCGATTCAATGCCTCGGTTTTAGCATCTCTCTCAACTTCCGCCGGCAGAGAATCAGAATACGCCGCAGCGTTGATTTGACTCGGCTCGACTCCCATCATTGCCAATGTATTAGCCACATTCTGCGTACGCTTAATCGAAATATCTTGATTTATAATATCTTTTTTGAATTCTGCACCTTTGCCTACTTTATGCGAAGCGTGTCCCAAAACTTTTACTTTAGAATGATTAGCTTTGGCATATTGAGCAATTCGTTGTAATTCAGCCTTATCGGCATCATTTAAATAATCTGAACCAATACCGAAATAAATTACCCCGGCCAAACGTTCTGTTTTTTGCACTTCCGGCTGTACACACGGCTCAGGCTGTTCACATGGAGGCACCACCTGTTCAACGCAAGGTTGCGACTTAGGTTGAGGCTTACTGTCGCAAGCCGGACCATCAAACAAACTCTTACCCGTATAGCACCCGCTAAGCATCAAAATTGCGACCAATGATATAAATTTTTTCATTGTTTTTCCTTTCTGATAGTCTAAACACTCAGTTATTATACTTAAAAGTTTTAAAATAACAAGTATAAATTTCAGTTTTATTCTTTCATTTCAGCGGATAAAATTGGTAAAAACTATTTTTTCTTGCTTCGGCATCGGTACTCCGGCTTGGTGAGCTGCTTCCAGACACTTTAAATGCCAAGCCATATTGCGCGCCAAAATCCGCATATTCTGCATACCCTCCAAATCCTGACGCACTTCGTCCGGTGTGTGTCCATGCACCATATTCCAATATCTGCCGGAAATTACCGGCATTTCCGAAATAGTAAAATATTTGTTGAGTTGGTCGAGTGTAGCGGTTGTGCCGGAGCGGCGGGCACTGGCAACTGCCGCGGCCGGTTTATGGGTAAATACCTCGCCGCGCCCTGACATAAAGGCGGTGAAAAATGCTCTATCCATAAAAGAGGTGATGGCACCGCCGGCCGAACCGTAGTGTACCGGCGAACCGAAAATAAAGCCGTCAAAGTCTTTGCAACGGTCAACAAATTCGTTGACTCCGTCATCATTTATCACACAATGTCCGAGTTTGGTACAAGCCCCGCAGCCGCGGCAACCGGCAATCGGTTTTATGCCGATATGATAAATTTCAGCGCCGGTTCCTTCTTCTTGCAAAGTCTTGGCAATTTCTTCCAGAGCCGTATTGGTGCAACCGTTTTTATGCGGTGAACCGTTGACCAGTAATACTTTCATAGTTTTTTCTCCTTAAAGTCCTAGTTTTTCTAGCCACTCAGTCACTTTTTCTTCAGCTTTTTCGCGTTCATTTTGTGCCTCGTGGCCGTAAATAGCCAATCCGTCAAGCATTTTAGCATTCGTTGCTGCCTTTATTTTGTTCGGAATTGAAGCCAATCCACTGCCTTCATGCGTAATAAATGGTATCACTGTTTTGCCGTTCCAATCGTGGCTTTCTATAAAAGTATAGAGAGCCATCGGCATATCCGCCCACCAGTTTGGCGTGCCGATAAACACTACATCATAGCTGCCAAAATCGGCAACATCACCGGCAATTTCCGGTCGGGCGCCGACTTTCTTCTCAGCCAGAGCCACTTCAGTCAGAGCCTTATAGGCGGTAGGATAAGTATCATTTTTAAGTTTGATTTCAAAAATATCAGCTCCGGTCCGCTCGGCAATCATTTTTGCCACTATTGCCGTGTTTCCTTCAGTAATGTTGCCGACACTGTACTGTTCACCGGTTTTTGAAAAATAAACCACTATTTTTTTTACATTTTCCATATTTATACCCTTCGCTCTAACCTGATTATTTAATCCTAAAATTGCAAAAATCAGCGCAAATATCGATAAAAATCTTTTCATTGATTGCTCCAATAATCTTTAAACAGCTCGCATTGTAGCAATTAAACCATACTCTAAGTCAAGCATTTTTTCATCTAATTTGTTGCAAAATTAAGTGAATATGTAATATCCGGATTCAAATGGTCATAAAGTTGTTCAAAATCACTACAAACAATCACTTTTTGCAAAATTTTTAATGCGGCCTTTGGTTCATAATGTTTCAAATAGTGAGTATAATTATTCTCCACCATCGCTAAACGTTTATTTTCATCTGCCAACAAATTATCCACGCCGGCATAAAACTCATCAATCGTTTTATACATATACGGGAAATCCGCTGCCTGATATTCGTGAAACGAAAGTGCCGCATTTTCGGTATTTATCTTAACAACATATGGCACTTTCAACCGCATTAGGTCTATAAAAGCCAAAGCTGAAGACATCGGAAAACTATCTATAAATAAATCCGCACACTTAAAATACAGTTCATAATTTTTTTGATACGGCAATAAAATCAACCGCTCATTGTGCGGAAAATCAGCAAAAATCTGCTGTATGGTTTGTTTTTCAAAATCTCTGAACTCACTGATAACAACGTGATACACATTGGAGTGTTCTGACAACATTTTTTTAATCATCTCAAAATAGTGTGAGATATGTTCATTATCAAAAAACTTATAACTTGCCGCACCGGACATTGTGCAAATAGCCCCTTCCGGCACGCCGATTTTAGCTCTCGTTTCAGCAATTTCTTGGTCCGAAAAATGCGGATTTTCTGCTTCGGGCTTTGAAATCAACCCAACAATGTGTGTCTGCTTCAACTTGCGCAAATTTTGCGTAACATAGGCTGAACTCGGAGTTTCTTCCAAAATCAAATCAGCAAACGACATAGACAATGCCGGTCTATGTGTTGCGTGATTTACAAAAAATATTTTTATTTTTGTATGTTGTTTTATCAGGGCTAACACTGCTGTACCGATAACATCATCAGGGTGAATAAACACAAACACTGCTTGCGGCGCATAAGCCATAATTGCATTGTATATTTCTCTGATGTTTTTCTCGAACGAACACGAAAACTGATTAAACATTTTTATTTTAGAAATTTTTTGCAAATAATCCAACGTTTGCGGTGCCGCTTTGCGTGAAGTACCGGTGGTGGTCAAAAACAAAGTTTCATCATAATTTGCCGACAAAGTTTTTTGCATATCACGCATCCACTTGGTATGTCCGCCCATATCATAAATTTTGGTAGCTAAAAAAGCAACACGATGCGGATTTATCTCACAATCATCTATGTTTTTATATGTTGCAACAACATCGTAAATTCGCCTATCTAAGTCGCCAACATCAAAATCTTTATTCTTGGCAAAATCATTTAAAATCGCGTCAAAATCATTTTTTATTCTAAATAGAGGTAAGCCAAACACATAAAACCAACTTTGAGCTTTTTTACGTTTTATTTTCAATGCGCTCCAACCGCATATTTTAAATGTATTATCTGCTTTTTCTAATAGTTTCATCTGTTTTTCCAAAAATCAAAACAAAGTTCAATCACTCGTTCTTGTTCAGCTTGCGTAAGGTCATAATATAGCGGTAATCGCAACAAAGTATCGGCAATTTTATCCGTAACATTCATTGTTTGCGGTGTGCGACAGAATTTACGTCCGGCCGGTGCCGAATGCAACGGAATATAATGGAACGGCGCTGCAACATCGTGTTCTTTTAAGTATGCGATAAATTCGGTACGCGTTGCCAAATCCGGACATAACAAATAAAACATATGCGCATTATTTGAGCATTCTGCCGGAATAATCGGACGACGTATTTTCTCTTGTTGTTCCAAAGCTGCAAATGCATCATAATAACGTTGCCAAATAAGGCGACGTTTTGCCTGAATTTCATCGGATATATCCAAAACGGAAAATAAATATGCCGCCACAATATCGCTCGGCAAATAAGATGAACCTTTATCCACCCAAGTATATTTATCTACTTGTCCGCGGAAAAATTTGCTGCGATTTGTGCCTTTTTCACGCACAATTTCGGCACGCTCTGCCAGCTTAGAATTATTAGTTACAAACAACCCGCCTTCACCGGCCATAATATTTTTTGTTTCGTGAAACGAAAAACACCCCATATCTCCGAGAGTTCCGAGCGGTATTCCTTTATAATATGCATCATAAGCCTGCGCCGCATCTTCAATCACTAACAGATTATGCTTTTTGGCGATTGTCTTAATTGTATCCATTTCACACGCGACACCGGCATAATGAACCGGCACGATTGCTTTGGTTTTTGGTGTTATAGCGGCCTCAATTTTGCTTTCATCAATATTCAATGTATCCGCTCGAATATCAACAAACACCGGAACAGCCCCCTGTAACACAAAAGCATTGGCAGTTGAACAAAATGTATAAGATGGCATAATTACCTCGTCTCCTGCCTGTAAATTAGCCAAAATTGCCGCCATTTCCAATGCTGCCGTGCCGGAATGCACCAACAGAGCCTCATCACATCCCAGTTTGCGACGCATAAAATCATTACATAATTTGGTATATTTTCCATCACCCGAAACATGCTTCTGAGCAAAGGCATCTGCAACATATTCCTTTGATTTTTCCGTAAAAACAGGTACATTAAATTTTATCAATTTTACAGTCCTTTTCTTTTTGATGTAATTTTTAATATATTTTTTATTACACTTTATTACTTTTTGCAACATCTATTTTCATCCTGTTACATATATAAAAACGCCCGTTACCGAAATAACGAGCGTTGATGTAAGACTTATAAAGCATAACTTATTTCAGCCATTCATCGGCCCAAGATTTCAGCTCTTCAGACGAAACACCTGACGAAAAACGCTTACCAGCAAAAACCTTTGCCTTAGGTGCCAATTTTTGCATAATTTCGCCTGATTTACCCATACCACTGCCACCGGAAGTTGCAAACGGAACCACTGTTTTTCCGGCAAAATCATAACTTTCCATAAATGTATCTATGATTGAAGGCTCACGATACCACCAAATCGGAAAACCGACAAACACAATATCATATTTATTCATATCTGTTACTTTTGTGGCAATTTCCGGACGCGCATCAGGATTATCCATTTCTATCGAACTGCGGCTTTGTTTGTTTCGCCAATCCAAATCGGCTTCCGTATATGGTTGTTTCGGTTTAATTTCAAACAAATCTGCGCCGATAGCAGACGCCAATTTTTCTGCCACTCCGGCTGTTGTTCCGGTGGCGCTGAAATAAGCTACCAAAATTTTATTTTCAGTCATTTTATTTTCCTCCGCCTGCGTATTAAAACTCGTAAAAAACGCCATAACAGCTACAACTATAGATAAAAGTCTTTTCATTTTTCCTCCTTATTGCAAATTAGTTTTAAAAAATTGTTCAATTTTATCAAATGGTATTTTTGACAAATTATCATATAAGTCAACGTGATTCGCATTTGGTATAATATATAATTCCTTATTATTTCCTGTCAATTTTTTAAACGCATCTTCCGAAAAATAACGGCTATGCGCTTTTTCTCCGTGGAGCATAAGCACCGGATTTTTAATGGTAGAACTATATGTCAAAATAGGCTGTGTAATCAAAGAAAGCGCTGAAGTCGTATTCCAATGTCCGTTAGAATTGATTGAACGCTTATGAAAACCGCGTGGTGTTTTATAATATTCAAAATATTCCTTAATAAATAAAGGCTCTTCACCTGTCAATTTATCCGGCAAACCGGCAGCTTCGGCATAAGTATTATTTTTAAAATCTTCCGTACGCTGTTTATTAAGGTCTTCACGCATTTTATACAAATCATCTTCAGACATAGAATCATTATAACCCTTTGATGAAACACGCGTCATATCATACATTGTTGAGG
>DEST01000024.1 GCA_002361365.1 Alphaproteobacteria bacterium UBA3307 | reverse complement strand
CTCGGCAAGTTATTAAAGAAAATAAAGCAAGATGCTATTATAATTGCCAGTGAATTAAGTAGATTAGGTCGTAATTTATTACAGGTGATGTCTATACTTCATCATTGTATGAATATCGGTTGTCAGGTATGGACTATTAAAGATAATTATAAATTAGGAAGTGATATTCAATCAAAAGTGTTAGCATTTGCCTTTGGATTGTCAGCAGAAATAGAAAGAAACTTAATTTCTCAACGCACTAAACGATGTTTAGATAGATTGAGAGCAGAGGGAAAGCATATCGGCAGAGTTAAAGGAAGTAGAAATAAATTAACTAAACTATCGGGTAAAGATGATTTAATCAAAACATTGCTATCACAAAACATTCAAAAGAAACAAATTGCTAAAATGTTAAAGGTTGATTACACCACACTTTACAAGTTTATAAAAGAAATGGCGGTATAACCGCCAATGTAATTATTCTTTAACTAACTGATACAATAAACATCTGCTGACACCATATTCTTTTGCTAATGCTGAAACATTTGTTTCTCTTGAACTGGGCTGACTTTGTTAGATAATTCAACGCTGTCGGGATTCTCGCCCTGATATAGTAGGTCATATTTCGCTTAACCAGTCGTGTATGTCCGTTCATCGTTGCTATCCTCTTGTGATACAGGGTTGTGATACACTTTAAGATTCTGCGGTTTTGAGGGTTTTACGAAAATAAAAAACCACCCAACTACAACAAGTTAGGTGGTATTTTGGTTGTGCGCGACTAACAAAAAACGGAAACTCATACCTAATTAAAATATTGATTTTTAATAATAATTTTAGTCTGTATGTAATTGCGATATTTTTAACAACCTCTGACTATTAAAATTATTTTAAGCACAAAACAAGATAAAAAATATTACAATCGTTATCAATATCAAAAAATAAATCAATGTCTGCCACAAAAGACTTTTCCCGAAACTTAAAGTTTTATTTTTATAAAAACGATTTATCAGCGGATTAGCCAAGATATAGGTCAATACAAACGATATAACGGCAAATATCCGAAAGTTATATCTTAATGTTTCTTTGTTTTTTAAATAAAACTCCAAATCATCGCCTTCAAAATGAGCATTTTCCACCAGAGCAAAAAATAACCCTATCGTTAATGTAACGACTATAATCCAGTATATCCAAAATTTTGCGACATCAATCAACTTATTTTCGAATTTAGGCATTATAACTCCTTTTTAACCTCAAATCACATAACTATTGTATAAACAGTTCCAATGATAAAAGCAACAATATACATAACCGTCAAAATTGTGTAGTATTTCCAAGAAGGCAATGTTTTATTTCTGTAGAAATATTTAATTAGCGGTCCTCCGGCAATAAAGATTATCAAAAAAATCAATTCTGCCATCATGGAAAAATATACATAGGCACCTTCCTCATATTTTTGCATGAATAATAAATCCTCGGGAGTAGTCATTTGCGTGTAAATGATAGCAAAAAGGCTTAATACAGCAAGTTGTGGAATAATAATGAATGCCAACACAAATTTTGCGGCATCAATGATTTTTTTTCCAAACTTAGGCATTCTAAATCCTTTCGTGCTATTTTCACTTTTTCTTAAAAAAGACATTACGAGTTGCTAAAATTAGCGCCAACAAAACTCCTACAATATTTATAGTTGCCACACTCCATGCAATATATTTTTGCACAACCTCACTCAAAGAGATAAATTCAGTTGGTCCTAAAACCAATAAATCAAAAACAAACAAAATATATCCTACAAATCCGATATAATATAAGTACACCGATAACTTAGGAAACTTATTTATAAACTTCTGCAAAAAAGCAAATTTTTTACCAAATAAAATCATAAAAAAGAGGATAACAAACAAAATATCAAAAATCATTGATAGATTGCTTGCAAAGCCGTCTACCAAATCAATGATATAGCTTATCGCAAAATAAAGTCCGCCTAATACGCATATTTCTTTTGTTTTTTCATTCATTTGTTATCCTCATTACTTGGATTTACTATATGTAGCTCGTTTATTAAAATCAAGTTTTATTTGAAACAATCTGCCTCATCCAGAGCGTTGTAAAAATTAGTAAGTCCATTTCCTATTTTTTCACCAGTTGCAATACCATTAATATACTTTCCGGCAATGGGAATTTTTGATAAAAATTTCTTCATACCGTAATTTGAAACTATATTACCATTTTCTACCAATTTTGGGTTAGGCGAAATCTGATAATTGGATATTGTATTATATGCAATATTAGAAGGCGTACAACCTTGTTTATACCTATTCTGATAATTACGATGTCCGAAATAATCCTGCTTAATATCGTTATAAGTATTATTGACGGTGTCATAAGTATTGCTTACAAAATTCGCGATTATTTTGTTGTGCCAACTGTCTTAATTTGTTTTTTGATTCTGTTCCAAATAAGGAATTTGCTTTTCGTTTGCTTTATTTGTTAAAAACCATTCTACAAAACTGTTTGCCGTCAGTTTGTAGCCATTTTGCAAAGCAATATCAAACTGTTCTCGTTGAACTTTTTTAAAATATTCCCGAAATGGCGCATACTTTTGGTCTTTAATGTCTGATTTTCGTTTGGCTTCCGAACGCGTGTGACATTCTATAATAGATTCTTATGGTATCATTACGTCTTTCACTCCATTCTGCCCTTGCTTCTTTCAGCATATCCGCCGCCCAAGATAAAATCTGTTGTTGCATCTCTTTGTTTAGGTGTAAATACTCATTATGCAAACACATTGCATCAAATTTGCGCAATGCCTTAAAAGGTATTATCTCTTTGTAATCCATTTCCGCCCCTTTTAAATAAGATTTATATTATACAGTTAGGTGGTAATACCCGAAAACGCAAGAGAAGGTATTATTATTTATTGGTTGCGGGGGGAAGGATTGTTCCTCGCTTTGCTCAATAGAGTGCGTTTCTTCGCTAGCGCTCACCGGCGCGCTTCCGCTCGCCTGAAACTTCTACTGAACCGACGACCTTCAGGTTATGAGCCTGATGCGATTGGTTTTACGCTACTTTTTTAAAATGATGTCTTTCGTTTGGAAGCGATTGTTTTTCAATAATTTTTCTGCGAAAAATTTCTTGACAAGTTTTATTGAGTTGTATAAAATTTTATTAAAAGTGTAGCACCAGCGTAGCACCGAAAAATGTCAGATAAATAACCTGAGGGGCGCAAAAAATGTCAAAAGATAACAAATTTCGTTTTACAAAAACAAATATTGAAAAAATACAGCCGACGGATAAAAGAGCATACTATTACGATACCGCAGAACCAAGTCTTATGCTGCAAGTGACGCCTAAAGGGGTAAAGACCTATTATGTATATAAGCGCATACATGGAAGACCAACCAGAACATATCTCGGCACGGTTGATGTGCTGAAATCTCCGGAAATGGCAAGAGAAATGGCGGCTGAGGTTAAAGTATCAATCAATAAGGGGGAGGATCCTCATAAGAAGAATCGTCAATATACTCAGGAAGACAAGTTGCAAAAGCTTTTTGATGACTTTGTGGAGGAGCGTGAGCGTTTTATAGGTAAAAGAACCATGGCGAATTATAAGAGTATGTGGAACAGCAAATTAAGCAAATTAGCCAACAAACGTTTATCCGATATTACAAGCGATGATTTAAAACTATTGCATCGCAAAATATCCGAAACTGCCGGTAACTACACAGGTAATCACTGTATAGTTTTGCTCAGAACCATCTATAACTACGCTATTAAAGAAGAACGATATGATGGTAAAAATCCTGCAAATGCCGTAAAATTGAACAAAAAAGAGGCACGTGTGCGTTATCTGGAACACGCCGAATTGAAGCGCTTCATGGAAGCATTGGAAACATATAATAACGAGACGGCGCGTGATGTAATACTTATGTTGCTATATACCGGTGTTCGTAAAACCAATGTTTTTGAAATGCGTTGGTGCGATATAGATATGGATGCCAAAATATGGAAGATTCCGCAGACCAAAACCGATAAAAATGTAACGATTGCCTTGGTTGAACCGGCAATTGAGCTGTTAAAGCGTCGTCAATTAAATGCGGACAGTGAATGGGTATTCAGTTCGGCTTATTCGCAATCGGGGCATATCGTAGAGATAAAACGTGCCTTTGCAACGATTATTAAAAAGGCAAATATAACAAATTTCAGGGTGCATGACCTACGACATACTTTAGGAACTTATCTTATTGCCAACGGCGCCGATGCTTTTATGGTAAAACGTGCATTAACCCACAAAAGCCTGCAAAGTACGCAAATTTATGTGAACTTAGGCGTTGAGCATTTGCGCGACAAGCTCAATGATACCGTTGAGAAAATGATAAAAATCAGCAAAGAATAGTATTCCTGTAAAATATTATATATTGACTTTGAATAAAATTTGACTATAATAAAATTATATTTTATTTTGGTCGGAGATAAGCATGTATATAAAGAGAACACTTGAAGCAGAAATTGCCAAATTGAACGATTTCTTTCCGGTTGTTTTTATCGGCGGACCACGTCAAGTTGGTAAAAGCACGATTTTTGAAAATTGCAGCAAAGAAAACAGAACAATTGTAACTTTGGATACGCCGAGTATTCGTGCCCTTGCCAAAGAAGATCCGAAATCATTTCTGGAACGTTATCCGGCACCGGTGCTGATTGATGAAGTGCAGTATGCGCCGGAACTGTTCTCGTATATTAAAGCGATTGTTGATAAGGAAAAGAAAACAGGTATGTATTGGCTTACCGGCTCGCAACAGTTTCATCTGATGAAAAATGTTTCAGAAAGTTTGGCCGGACGTGTTGGAATTTTGACTTTGGAAGGTTTATCGCAAGATGAAAAGAACGGACATGCCGAAGTTCCACCATTTTTACCGACAAAAGAATATCTAAGCACTAAAGCAACGATAGCTACACCGACTAACCTGAAAACCATTTATCATTTGATATGGAAGGGTTCATATCCAAAACTTTTTAATGCTGATGACAGTTTATGGTCGGTTTATTACGACTCCTACATTCAGACCTATTTAGAGCGTGATATACGCTCCCTGTCTTCAGTAAATAATGAACTTGATTTCTTGAAGTTTATGCGCGTTTTGGCAGCTCGTACCGGTCAGGAGTTGGAATACAGCAGTATTGCCGATGAAGTCGGTGTGTCTGCACCGACAATTAAGTCATGGGTATCTATTTTGAAAGCGTCCGGTATAGTGTTTCTTTTGGAACCTTATTATAAAAATATTTCCAAACGCATTATCAAGGCACCGAAAGTTCATTTTATGGATACGGGCTTAGCTTGCTTCTTAACCGGTTGGAATACGCCGGAAACATTGGAAAACGGAGCAATGAACGGTCATATTTTGGAAAGTTACGTGGTTTCTGAAATTATCAAGAGTTATTGGCATAATGGTAAACGTCCGAACATTTATTATTATCGCGATAAAGATAAACGCGAAATAGATGTTTTATTGGAAGAAAACGGCGTACTTTATCCGATAGAAATAAAGAAAAAGAGTAACCCTGATAAAAATGATATTAAAAATTTTGCGGTTATTGAAAAAGTTTTGCAACAAAAACGTGGAAACGGCGCCGTTATTTGTATGGCAGAAACACATCTGCCGCTGACTGATTGTGATAATATTATTCCAATCGGATATTTATAAAGGAGCAGAACCATGGCAAAGACCTATAACAAAGAAAAGCACTTTGATGCGGACTATTTCAGAACCAAAGGATTGGCGTTTTTTGATACGCTTGATTTCAGCGATATCGACAACGAAGAAATCAAAGCCATTATTAATTACGGATTCCCGGAAGTTGAGTTCTATCAGTGCATTTTTAAGGATTTGGATTTGAGCGGAACGGAGTTTTATCCGAAGCTGAGCTTTACGCAATGCGAATTTTCGGGCAACACCAGCTTTGAAAAGTGTGCGTTTCACAATCACACATCATTTGCGCATTCTGTTTTTAACGGAATTACCAATTTTAATAATGTGATTTATGATAAGAATTTGGAATTTACGTGTATTCATACAAAACCGGCTAAAGGTGGTTATTTCTACTTTCGCGGTGATGAGATACGGACTGATAAAGATTATGATCATCATAACATTGCATTTAACGGCGCAATATTTGAAACCGAAGTTTCGTTTTTAAACAATCAGTTTTTGGGCAACAGTGATTTTTATCACGCTGTATTCAGAAACAAGTTCTGGTTTACCAATGTTGATTTTGGGTTTAAAACCAATATAGATGTCAAGTTTGATTGCGACGGCTTTAAGGATATTGATATGTGCTATCGCATATTAAAAGATGCGTTAATGCGTAAAAATTACACTTTGCAAAGCCGTGCCATTGAACGTTTGGAAGAGAAAATACGCCAAAAACAAAGCAGAGAAAGCAATCTGTTGGATGATAAGCCGGAGATTAAACAAAGTTCAAATCTTCTGACAACCGAAGAAGCCGCCGAATACTTAAAACTCAAGCCGAATACGTTGGAACGGTGGCGAACGCAATATCCGGATCGGTTGCCGTTTGTTAAAATCGGTCGAACGGTAAAATATCGTCTGGAAGACTTGCAGGCATATGTTTCCGATAACCGCAAAAGCTAAAACAAAGGGAGCAATAATGCTCCCTTCGTTTGTTCAAAAATAAAAGTTACCAGTTGCAATAAGTGTAGCCGTCAAGTACCCAGACTTCGTCATCATCTTGGTATGGGCATTCAACATCACGATGTTTCGTAAAGCGACATTCAAAGTCCGGCAAAACAAATACATCAACTTTACCGAATTTTGCGACAACATCTTTGTTCCTTACTGCTTTATTCTTGTTTTCCATGTCGTATTTACCGCCAGGGGCAATGTAATCAAAGTTCCCGGAAACTTTGGCATAAACATTTCCATCATCTACCCAAAAACCATGATCTTTTATGAATTGTCTCTTTTTTTGGAGAAGTTCTTCCAGGGTGTATTTATCACCCTTATAAGGAACATCTTTACCGTAATCAGCAAACATTTCATGAAACAACACTAAAGCCATTTTGGGATACAGGTAAGAGTTGCTCCAATAATCTTGAAATTCACCAGTTATGTTTTCCCACTTGCCTCCATTTAAATCATTCGGATTGAGGATATCCGTGTGTCTTGTTAATCCAAAGATAAGATCACCAATAACCGGATAATCCTTGACTTTTGCAACTACCAAATAATGCATAGTCTTTTCCTTTCACAAAATTAAAGTGTTTGATATCTCGGCACAAAAACGACGCTTTGCTGAGTTACAACGTTTTCCGACGGCATAGTCGTTCTTTGTTGCGTGTGATGCTGTTTTTCACGGCGTCTGGCATTGCATTCCTTTTTGCGACGGTAAGCCTTTTCTTTTTCTTCGGCGATGAAGTTAATGATATCCTCATCAAAATCGCCTTGTTTCACGCTTTCATAGAAATCCGACAAGAACTCGAGCTTTTGCTGATCGTTCAGATACTCCAAAGAGTAGCGCATAATGCGTTTGCCACCTAAGCGGAGTGTGAAAACCGAGTTGCTTTCGCCGTCAATAATCAGCTTGTTCATCCGGTTAGAGAGATTCCACGAGTGATTTTTGAAGTTGATGATGTTCTCATCCAAAATTTTCAAAATGCGGCGTTTGTAGCCCTCTAAAGAAAGCTGACTATCGTCTTTGGTTGTTTCCAATTTGGTTGCGTTATATTTGTTCAAAAAATTTTTCATTTTAGTATTCCTTTCGTTAAAAAATCCAAGAGCACCATTGCTCTCTGACTTCACTTTCTCATAGGAAGAGCCTACTTTCCAGAATATCGAAAATAAAAAATTTTTGAGTTTTACCGAGTTTTATTGAGTTTTACGAAATTGTGTTTTGTTTTACGGCAGTTTGAAACAAACCGTACGAATCGGCAAACGAATCGAGATTTTCGATTTGTTTTGAAAAGTTTTGTTTCCCAAATACCAATTCGGATTAAATCGTAAAAAAAATCCCTCTCAGATTACTCCGACAGGGATTTTCGTTAATTATAAGCGTATTAGAAGTTATATTTTGCTTTCAGCATTCCGGTATGGCTGAGATAATCTTTACGAACACCTAAATCATATTCGGCTGAGAAATCCCAGTTACCAACACTGATTTCTGCGCCAATACCGGCTTCTGCACCAAAGCGATTTAATTTCTTACCCTCAATATTATAAACGCCGTTTCCGACATTTACTGTGGCATTTGAGTCGTCACTCAAAATATCATAGGTCAAAGCAACGTGAGCTTTCGGAGCCCACTTTGGGTCTTTGGTGGTAACGGTTGTTGAGTAATTAACCCCCATGGATGCGGTTAAAATATCAATGCCGTCAGATTTGACGTGTTGACCGAAGCTGTCTGTGTAATTCTTGCGGTCAATACGCGTGATACGCAATCCGGCCTCAGGTGTAAAACCGTTCGGCAAATCATAACCGACAAACGCTCTTGCACCGAAGTTATGGACATCATATTTTGCTTTATTGGCAATACCGGCAATATTGGCTTTTTCTTCATACTTAGCAAAGCCGTAGTGCGCCAAACCGCGAACATACCATGCAGACGGTTGATATTTGCCGTAAATGTAAAGCGTATGGCCGTCAATATCTATATCACGTCCAGCCGAATCAACATCACTCTTACCATATGCATAGCCTAAGCCGACGGTCAGGTTATCCTTAATCTCGCCATCCAAACCTAAAGCAACTCCAGCTGTTTTTCCGGTAAAGCCTTGATTCTTGCTATTTTCATCCTGTTTGGAATGGTTGTAAAGCGTTTGTATCCAAGCACCGCGTTTTTCGAATACATCGCCGGAGTTCAAACCTTCACGATTCAATCTGGCGGCAACTTGTTCGCCGATAAGATTGTTAAAGTCTTGCGTTACCCCAACATGGACCAAGGAATCTGTCGGTGCAAGGTCGGTCAATGCCTTAACATAACCTTTTTCATTATGTTGTGACAAATCATTCAACACGTTCTGAACTTCACTTGCCTTGGAACCGGCTATAAAGCTTGTCTCGTCCCACGTTTCACCGGTAGCGATATCATTGCTTGTGCCACCGGCTTCGTTGATGATATCGGCAACCGAAGCATAGTTTGTAATCACGAATTTACCGTCGCTTGTCGGATCTAACTTATAGCGATTATTCGACATCATTTCCGCAAATTGGCCGGTTGTTGCACCGCTGACATTGATAATATCCAAAGCACCTGTAGAGGTCTTCTTGGCAATCAGGTTCGGTGCAATTGTGAGCGAAAGTTTTGAATCTTTACCTAAATTCAAGCTCTTTGCGTTAATCTGTCCGCCGGTGTATTTGTTGGAACTTGCCGCAATATCGGTAATTTCGAGTTTAATCGTGCCGTCAATTGTGGCATCACCCAAATCAACACTGTTTGTGCCGACATCAAGTGAAGCACCTTTCGCCACATTCGCCGATTTTGTGCTTACATCAGCATTGCCACCAACCTTAACATCACCTTTAACATTCAACTTACCGCCGGTTACATTTTTACTGATGGTACCGCCGGTAATGGTATAAGTGCCGGAGTTGGCAATCGTGGCATTAACTTTATCGGCATCAGCATTTAAAACTGCGCCGGAAGCTATGTTAATCTTATTTTGTTCAATTGCCGCTAAAGTGGTTTTCCCGCTCTTGATGTTGGTGGTACCGGTGCCTTTGATTCCGGATTTAATGTTGTTATTACCCTTTATGTTCAAAGTTGCGTTGTTGGCGATTGTAGCCTTGGAACTTTCGGCAATCTCAACATTATTCAATTCAACCGTGCCGGATTTATTATCAACCAGCGTGCCGTCTTCGGCTTTGGCACCGACCAATTTAACCGTATCTAAAACAACTTCGGCACCATCACTAACCTTAAAGCCGTCTTTGCCTTTAAGGTCTATGGTTGAAGTATTTGTGCCGTCGATTGCGCCTTGAACCGTTAATTTGCCCGCCGCCGTTGTGCCTAAATCTTCCGATACATTATGGGTTGCATTGGCATCAGATGTTACAAACTTTCTTTCGGTTGCGCCAAATTGCGTTGTTTTGTTCAATAAGGCCAACGTATCGCCCTCGGTAGTTTCTTCCACCAGAGTTTCCGGACCGGTTGTTTCCGTATAGCGCAAAGAATTATGATTTTCCACCGTAGCAACAGCCGAATAGGTTTCGAGCTTTTTGGTGGTAACCGTTTCATATTTTCTGGTATTGAAAGTATCATTCCACGAAGCGGTTGCGGTCAAATCGTCACTTTCATAGCGCGTCTTTGTATCGGTTTTATTATACTGCGCTGCTACCGAATCACTCAATAGTAACTTACGATTTTGAATGTCACCTTTTAAGATTTGTGCCTCAAACGGTTTCAAAGTGCCGATAAGGTTCAAATCGCTGACGGTTACCGTATCATTACAGCCAATACCGACACCGGCCGCCGAAAATACGTCGTTTGCCACTGTTTCTCCGCTCAAATCAATATCAAGCGCCAAATTACCGGCACCGGTTGCATTGTTGAAATTAACGCGCAACGTATCAATTTTACCGTTTTTCATATCAAGCGTGCCGTTGTTCAAATCAAACACATTATGGTTGGTATAAATTGTATTTCCTTCGGCTCCGGAGGCATCAACTTTGAGCGTATCGTCAATTTTAATCGTACCAGTTGCTGATGAGGGATCAACGGCTTCAATGTCTTTGTTCAACGTGCCGCTCAGTAATAACGTGCCGTTACTCTTGAGTGTGCCGTTGATATTTTCCGCGGCAGTTTTCAACGTACCTTTGGTTGATACCAAAACGTTATTCATGGTACCGGTATTTTCCATATACGCCGTGCCGTCGCCATCGTTATAAATCTGCACCTCACCGTCGCCGTTAATGGTGCCGCTGTTTTTCATATCTGCACCGTTCAAAATCAAACGATTGGCAACTTCTACCGTGCCTTTATTATCAAAAGCCGATAGTATACTGGAATATTTGTTACCTAAGATTAAGGTTGCACCTTCGGCCACATTCAGCTCGTTTTGATAGATAGCGCCGCTAACGGTTGTGGTACCGCCGTTAACATTTACAATTTTGTTCGGATTATCGTTATCCCAAGCTATATAATTGACCGTGTTGGTGCCGTCCAAATTCAAGGTGCCGTTATTGATAACATCGGTATAATCCTGCGCAGCAAACTTCACATTTTTCAGGTTCAAATTGCCCTGATTGCTGATTGACGGTGACATATTTTGGAATGAGGCATTTTCAATGCTCAGCGTTTGACCGGCAGAAGTTTTTATATAGCTGGATGTACCGCCGCCGGCTATAACGTGGTTTTGCCCGAAAATGGTGAAATTACGACCATCGCCGGCCAATGTTCCCTGACCGTTTTCATCAAACGTAAAGTCTGAACCCATGGTATATGAACTCGTCGTTGCATCGGCAATAGCATCAGCCAAAGTTGCCTCAAAGGCCGTGCGCGTAACATTCAAACGACCTTTGACGGCTGTATCCGGCGTAAATGTATAGCGATAATCCGCAGTTTGAGCAACTATGGCACTATCGATAACATTGATGTTTTCTGGTGAACCATCAAAATAAAGATACTTTGCTGAGGTTGCCTTACCATCGGCCAAAACTTTTATGGCGTTTAAGGTAACCGTTCCCGCACCGCCTATGGCGTATATATAATCCATATGTCCGTTGGAGGCATCATAATCAACATTGAACGTAAGATTGCCGGTGCCGGTCAAAGTGTCGGCATACATTAATTCTCCGGCAGAATCGTTTTGCAAATCAAGCGTTGTATCGCCGGAGACTGTCAACGTCCCAAAATACAAGCCATCCGTGTATTTAGCAAATTTTATGTTGCCGCCGCCAAATTCGGCATTACCGTAATTTGTGCCGACACTGCCGTTAAATATAATCGAACCGGAATTATTTTCATCTCCGGTGTTGATGCCAAGCGTGCCGCCCAAATAAACATTATCATTAATCGTTATCTTTTTGCCGGAAGCTGCATTCAAATTAAACACACCGTTGACGATATGAATACCGGTGCCTGTACCTTCGGCTGTTCCTGTTGTATTATTGTTGGTAAATTCGACATCTTTGTTCTTAGCGGTTATATTGACCGTACCGCCGTTCACAAATATTGCCGCTCCTTCCGGCGACTTATTGTTTGTGAACGAAGAATCTAGGATTTCGGTTGTTTGATTATAACTTAAAATTGCACCGCCTCTGTAGGTTGCCGAGTTTCCGGTAAATGTTGCGTTTGTAATTGTGGCATTGCCGCCGGTATAAATTGCACCGCCGTATTGACCGGCACTGTTGTTTTCAAATAAACTGCCGGACAATGTAATTTGACCGAAATTGGAAATTGCTCCGCCGTAAACTGCTCCGTTGCCGCTAAAATCAGCGGTTGAATTTACAATATTACTGCTACCGGTGGCATAAAGAGCACCACCGAATCCGCTTGAAGTATTGTTTTCAAACGCTCCGGTCAGGCTGGTGATTGTTCCTTCGGTATATAGTGCTCCGCCTCTTGCATTATCAATATTTGCCGTAAAGATTACACTGTTATTTTTGAACGTACCGTAAATTAAATCGGTTTTGCCGGCAAAATATACAGCTCCGCCCCTATACTTAGCACTGTTATTTTCAAACGTTCCGCTGATTTTTTCAATAGTCTCGGCATTGCTGTAATTGCGTATATAAATTGCACCGCCGTTACCGTCACCATAGCCGTTTATGCCGGCGGTATTATTTTTGAACGTGCCGGTAATTTTGCCGATATTGGCTTCATAATCACCTGAATAGCTTTCTACGAAAATAGCACCGCCGCTATAATCCTCTGCCGTATTACCGATAAACTCACCGGTGATGGAACCGATTGTGGCATTTTTTAGGTTATTGGAATCTATTTCAGAATGAATAGCTCCGTATTGTCCGGATATATCGGTAAAATAGCCGGATATTTCATCAATATCACCGGATTCATTATAAATAGCAACACCTCTATTTTTCAAGAAATTACCCTTGATTTTACCGATTGTTCCCTGATTGTGAAGCGCCGTGCTAAAGTTTCCGATATAATCACCGCTGATATCGCTGATAGAACCGCCGACGGCGTTATAAATTGCACTTCCTCCTGATGCCCAGTTGCCGATAAAATCTGCTGTTATTTTTGTAATGCTGCCTTTATTATAAATGCCGCCGCCGTAACTTAAGCGGGCATAGTTGCCGATAAAGCTTCCGTTTATATTGCCTATAACCGCAGCGGCCTCGTTATAAATTGCACCGCCCATATTGCTGTAATAGGCAGCGCTGGTATCACCACTGGCTCCGTTGCTGATGAAATCGCCGGTTATGTTGTTAATGGTGCCGGTATTATAAATTGCGCCGCCGTAACCTGTATAAGATTTATGATATCCCGTTATTGTTCTGTTGGCAATAAAATCGCCTTGCAAGGTGTCAATAGTACCGGAATTGTTCAAAGCTCCTCCGTTGGCTGTTCCTACAGAGTTGTTAATAAAATTACCGATATAATTACCGTCCGTATCAGCTGTCGGTTTCGATGCGGTTAAGTCCGATGCCGTCACGGTCAGCTCGTGTTCGTTTTCATCCCAAGCATAAGTCAGCGTCTGCTCATCACCATTGGCATCGACATAAGTTTTCTTTTGAATGCTGAGATAGAATGTTTTTTCCTCATCTATCCCCGGTTTATAAACAGTCGGAATAATTCCGGTATTGTTCTTTGTCCACTTATAAGCGCTATCGCTACCAAGCGTCGGTTTAAGCCAGCTTATCGGATCAGCAAAACTCAATATACCGGTTGCTTTATCATAGCTCACTGTTGCATAAATTCCCGAATCAACATCGTCTGCCAATGATAAACCATATCTAAAATTACCATCGGCAATTTGCACTGAACCTTCTGTTGCATCGTCATTTATAAAATTCAATACCGATAAATACACCGGAGATGAAGATGAGTAATATAAACTGGCATTAATCTTATCTGCCGTCACTATTTCCCCAGCATCAACATCAATTGCTAAATTGAACGAATTTTTGTCAGTAATTTCATCAAACACCAGCGTGTCAATATTATTGTTGGCAAACGAAAGCGTTCCGCCGTAAACTTCCAAATATTGAGCCTTAGTCAAAGATGTTGCCGCTGTACCAGTCCCCAAAACAGTTGTGCCGCCATAAATTTCCATACGGTCTATATCAAACTTATTATTAAAAATAACAGTGCCGCTGTTATAATTAGGATAATTGTTAATAACAACCTTGCCGTCTTCCGGACAGTCTACATTTTTTGAATATACGGTATCATTTATGGTTATTTTCTTACCGCTGTTCGCATTTAATTCAAGCACGGAAGAAACCTCACCATATGAGGATGTATATGCCGTTAAATAAATACCATACCCTTCTTTAGTACCTGATCCGGTGGCAATGTTGTTGGTAAATTCAATATTTTTGTTTTTAGCGGTAACACGCACTTTTCCTGCATTTGCATAAATAGCCGCTCCTTGCTCAGCCGTATTATTTATAAACGAAGAATCAACAAAATTTGTATACCCCTCAAGAGTATAATCATACGTATTGTATCCTGAAGTATAGATCGCACCGCCATTTTTTGTTGCTGAATTGCCGATAAAATCCCCGGTTATGTTATCAAATTTTCCCTGACTTTCATTAAAAATCGCACCGCCTTGATTGGCACTATTTGCAATAAAGTTTCCGCTTATGGAACTAAAACGACCAACATAGTTATAAATTGCCCCGCCAATGCCGTTACCGGCAGCTTTATTACCGATAAAGTCTCCGGTTATGGAGTTTATGTTTGTGTTTCCTGTGTTAAGAATCGCACCACCTTTATATGCTGCGTAATTGCCGATAAAATCACCGGTGATTGTTCCTATACTGTTTGAGCTGTTATGAAATATAGCACCGCCGCCGAAACTTCCGCTGTTTGATCTATTACCGATAAAATTGCCGGTAATACCATTTATTTGGCTACTTCCTACAGCATAAATCGCACCGCCCTCTTTTGTTACTGAATTACCGACAAAATCTCCGGCTATGGCATCAACGATGCCACTCGAATAATTGCCTGCACCTCCCCATGTACCAGTATTTCCGACATATTCCACACCGTCTGTTTTAACTGGCTCACCGGAATTTGTTACCGTCAATTGTTTGGTTGTATCATCCCAAAAATAATTGAGTGTTTGCGCGCCGCTCGCATCGGTATATTCGGTCTTTTTGATATCAACGTAATAATCCGTTTCATCAACATTAACTTTGATGCCGGTATTGGCGCCGCTTTCTTTCCATGTATATGCGGCATCGTCGCCGTTGGTTATCGTCGGAGCGGACGCATTGGCATTAACTGCTCCCATAGAAACAAAAAAAGCCGCATTCAACAACGCGCACTTGATTAAAACTGATTTATACCACTTGGTTAACTGGGTAATGGCGGAACGGGAATATCTCATTGTCTTATCCTTTGCAATAATTAAAACCATA
>DEST01000099.1 GCA_002361365.1 Alphaproteobacteria bacterium UBA3307 | reverse complement strand
TTTGCACAAATGCGTGACAGTTGGTTCACCAAAATCATTTTAACAATTACGGCTTTGAGTTTTATGTCTCTGTTCGGTGTTTCCGGATATATCAATTCCGCCGCCAACAACAAAGCAGTGATTCAGGTCGATGATATTCAAATTTCACAGAGTGAATTTTCGTATATGTTGCAACGCGAAATGATGAAATTACGCACCTTAACCGGTGATTTGGACGAAGACGCCGCTGATGAGTTAAAAACAAAAGTGGCTCGGGTGTTGGCAAACAGCAAACTCAATGATGCAATTCTGGAAAATATGATGAAAAAAAATAAAGTCGATTTTTCCGCCAATACAATAGCTCAAATAATAACCCTCAGTCCGGAATTCAGCACCAACGGACAATTTGACCGTCAAGCCTATAAAGCCTATTTAAGCAGTAGCGGCAAGTCAGAAAAAGAGGTAATGCAAGATGTTAAACGCAATATGGCGCGCCGTTTGTTGGTAGAAATACCGATTGCAAACGCCAATGTTCCGGCTGTTGAACAAAAACAAATGGAAAAAGTTTTAGGACAACGTCGTACTTTCAAATATGTCAAAATAAACACTGCAGATGCTCCTGTTACTCGTCAGCCTAGCGCCGAAGAACTTGACCAAATTTATGATGACATGACTGAGGAACTGACTGTACCTGAAAAGCGCGATGTATCTGTAATGTATTTATCACAAGACGCAATTGATGCCACAATAGATGTTACTCCGGAAGAAATTGAGACATATTATAAAGAGCATATTGATGAATATGAGCAGCCGGAGCAACGCAATGTTTTGCAAATGGTGTTTGATGATGAAAACAGCGCAAATACTGCATATAAGGAACTGACAGACGGAGTCGATTTTATGACGGTTGCCGCCGCAAATGGTCAAAATCAGCAAGATATCAGCTTAGGCTACGTCAGCAAAAATGATATGTCAGAAGATTTAGGAGAAGTCGTATTTTCTCTCTTAAATGGCACAATATCTGCACCGACACAAATTGCCGACAGTTGGCAAATCGTCAAGGTTACGGACATTAAAGCTGCCAGCAAAGCTGATAAAGCTCAAATTGTTCCGCAAATCATCAACGCCATAAGACTTGAAAAATCATACGATGGTAATGAAGCTATTTTGGCGGAAATTGAAGATAAAATCGGTGCCGGTATGCCATTAAACGAAATTGCAGCAGCTTACAATTCGCAGATTTTGACAGTCAAAGCACTTGATGAAACCGGCAAAGCTGACGTTGTACCTACATCACTCAAAGATGTGATTACTAATCGAGATTTTATTGACACGGTGTTTTCTTATAACGAAGGTGAGACTACGCAGGCAATTGAAACAGATGAAGGACTTGCGGTTGCTGTTGTCGATAAAATTTATGATACTCACAAGCTTCCGCGTGAAGACGCCGAAACACAATTACGCAAAATATGGCACGAAAACGAATTGATTGCCGTAACCCAAGAAAAAATAGAAAATATCAATGCAGATATTGAGGCCGGCGAAGATTTATCAAGCATTGCCAAACGCTATGGTCTTAATCTTATCAGTAGTCGACCGCTTTCACGTGCAGAAACACTCGGTGATGCTTCGTTGGAAAATATGAAAGATTTATTTGCCGCGGCTAAAGATGAACCTGTTGTACTGACCTCAGGCGATAATTATCTGATTGCCACAACAACGAATATTTATGATGATTCGGCTGCTTTAAGTGCACAAGAAAAAGACCAACTGAAGCAAGTTTTGTATAACAACATTATCAGTAATATGAGTGAAGCTGTTCTTAAAGATTTTGCTTCTAATTATAAGGTCAAGGTTGAATACGGCAGAATGGGACTAAACGACTGATGAATATTGTATTTATGGGAACGCCGGATTTTGCTGTTCCGGCGCTCCGATGTTTAAGCTCTGAGCATAATGTAGTATGTGTATATACTCGCGAACCGAAAATTTCCGGTCGGGGTAATAGGCTGAATAAAACTCCGGTACACCTATTTGCCCAAGAAAAAGGTATTGAAGTTCGTACTCCGAAAACTTTGCGAGATATAGAAGAACAAAAAAGATTTGCTGATTTAAAAGCCGATGTAGCGATAATTGCGGCTTATGGATTGATTTTACCAAAACCAATTTTAGAAGCATTTCCGCTGGGATGCGTCAACATACATGCGTCGCTTTTGCCGCGTTGGCGCGGTGCTGCACCGATTCAACGTGCCATTGAGGCCGGCGATTCCGTCAGCGGCGTTACCATTATGCAAATGGCGGAAGGATTAGATACCGGAGACATGTTGCTCAAAGGAAGTGTTTGCATTACCGAACAAATGACCGGCGGTGAATTGCACGACAAACTAGCCATAATCGGTGCTGAATTGATTACGCAGTTTTTGGCTGATATCAAAAAATATCCTCCGCAACCGCAAAACGACAAGTTAAGTTGTTACGCGCCTAAATTGGATAAAAATGAATGCAAAATAAATTTTTGTTTATCTTCACGCGATTTATATAATAAAATTCGTGCGTTCAATCCGTATCCGGCAATGTTTTTTGAATATAATGATGAACGTTTCAAAGTTTTAAAAGCTAATATCGTATCTGCGCCACAACCAAATACCCCGGGTACAATTTTAAATGGTAAAACTGCTTTAATTATTGCAACAGCAGATGGTGCACTGGAAGTTACGCAAATTCAAAGACAAGGCAAACGTACAATGTCAACTGCCGAGCTGTTACGAGGTTTTGAATTTACAGAAAACACCATTTTGAGATAGTCTAAAAATAAGATACAACACAAAAAGCAGGGTATTAATCGCCCTGCTTTTCTTTACAAGATAAATTTCACTATTTACCAAATACTACCGCATTACCACTAAGTACACTTCTAATGGTACAATTTGGTCTACTTCCGATAATAGTCGCCCCCCGTGAACCAGCTCGATTTCCATCACCGCTCGAGCCATTCCCTCCGGAGCCATTCCCTCCGGTTGCAGAACTATAACGAGAACCAGAACCAGGATGAGCACTGGAAGCTACATTTGCCATATAATATGATGCTGATACACATGTGGAACTGCAGGAAGTATCAATTATACCTGATATATTTGCATTATTTTGTAAACATTCTTCTGTACATATACCTCCGTCCTTATTAACATAGGAACGAACAGTTTTAGTTCCATCCGATATATTTGGCTGTGTTTCTTCTACTAAGGTAACTTTATTCAAAACGACCGGCGCCACAGTTTTATCATCAGACATTGTTTGCATTGATACTACTCTGGTTCTCGCTTTTAAAGCAACCGGCGCCGCAGTTTTATCATCAGACATTGTTTGCATTGATACTACTCTGGTTCTCGCTTTTAAAGCAACCGGCGCCGTAGTTTCTCCTGCCGACATCGTAGAAACCTTACCAGAGCATACTTCTTCCACACAAGATAAACACAATGAACCGTCACTTGCCTTAGCTAAGTGAGAACCGCCCGGACAAGAACCAAAAACTTCTTTGAAATATCCGTCCGGACAACCATCGTCTTCACCGGTACAAGTACAGTTTACTGCATCGTAGTTATCTTTATGGCAACCAGCTTCAGTGGCATTTTTATAAGATATTTTTGTTTTTTTATAACAAGAAACAGTAATACCGTTTTCTGACAAATCTTCTGCCTTTCCGACATTTTTAATACATCCGTTATATTGAATCTCTGCAGATGAGAAATAGCTTGCCGAGAAGTCTTTACATTCTATACAACTGACTGTTTTTCCATCAACAGTTATATCTTTGCTGTAGCAAATTTGACAACCTTCTTCCTTATGACCTACCGAAAACAGATTATTTGCCTCGCAAGCTCCGTCATCTTGCGGCTCATCAGAACATTTGCCGCATGCATAATCCCCTGATTTATGAGAAGTTATGAAACCAAGTGCGCAACTTGAAGCCCGCACAGAAGTGGAAAACCCTTCTTCACAAGGCAATGCAACACGTTTATACATTGATGAATCTTCCGGACAAGTAATATATTGCCATGCATCTTCATCAACTTTGGGACCGGAATAAGTAAATCCTTTTTGCATACAAGGCCCCGGTTTGCAATAAACCATTCCCGGACAATCAGATTCGGCTGAAACACAATCATATCCGGTTGGAGCAAATGATTTTTTATAATATCCTCCGGCTTGTGTACACATAGAAACCGAAACATATTTATTTTCTTCATCCGCACACCCTTCCGGCAAATAACAAATAGACGCTCTTGCTAAATCCGCTATTGCAGAAAACAAAAATATGCCGCAACATAATAGAAATCTTTTTTTCATACTTCTGCTCCTTTTTCAAATAACACTATAGATATACCATAACATACTTTTTTTATATTTTGTGTTACATTTTTATGACATTTTGGTTATTTATGTTACATTTTATGACGGTTCAAAGGCATTTTGTTATTAATATCAAAATTTATTTTTATCAATTTCTTTAAAATACTCGACTGTTTCACGCTCTAACTTTGCTGTTGCGCTTTCATCACACGCAATAATACCATGAGGATGCTGCTGCAACACACTCACAGGCCAGACGTGAGTTATACTGCCTTCAATTGCCTGCTTAACTGCCTCAGCTTTGTGCGCACCGGTAGCCATAATCATAACCTCTTGTGCCTCCATCATTGTGGCAATTCCGATAGTCAACACTTGCGGCGGAACTTTAGAAACATCATTATCAAAAAAGCGCGAATTGGCTTTAAGCGTGCTCGGTGTCAAAACCTTTACGCGTGTATGAGAACAAAGTGAAGAATAAGGCTCATTAAATGCAATATGTCCATCAACCCCTACTCCGCCTATAAATAAATCCACTCCGCCGTATTTTTTGATTGTTGCCTCATAATTAGCACACTCTTTAGCAAAATTGGTGGTCATACCATCTAAAAAATAAACGTGTTCTTTTTTGATATTGACATATTTTAAAAACTTATCCCATAAAAAATACTGAAAACCGTGTTCGTCTCCGGCGGATATTCCTACATATTCTCCCATTCCGAAAAACACAACATTTGCAAATGAAACCTTCCCTTCTTTGTAATATTGCGCCAAATATTTAAACATACCGAGCGGAGTTGAACCGGATGGCAGCCCCAGCACAAACAGATGTTTGGGATTAGGCTTATGCTTATTTATGCGATAAACCACATAATCTGCTGCCCAACGAGAAAGTTCTTCATAATCATTTTTTATTACAACACGCATATTTTAAGTCCTTTTTATCTTTTAATTATTACCTTAATAGTGCGGAGGCGGAGTTTCTTCTGCCAACGGTTTAACCACATCTTGACTCAGATTATTTTTAAGCCACTCATTTTGTTTCTGCAAATATTCAATAACTTTTCCTTGTTTAATTAACATTTCGCTTAAATCATCTATTGCTCGTTGCTGATTATCAAGGCTCATTTCTATTTCTATCAAGCGAGTGCGAATTTCTTGTTCTTCCATCTTATTACCTCTTTAGAATATCGGAGCTTTTTCCAAATATTTATACAATTCTTCGGCACTTAAATCACTTAAATTATCTGTAACAAGTTGCTGTTGCAGCATAGTTTTTTCTAAATCTGTCATTTCTGACTTATTACCAGAAGAATCTGTTTTATAATATTTTACGCCATAACCATCATCGGCAATTTCGTATAAAAGCTTGCCGTTTTCATCATATTCACGGTATTCTTTTTCCTCCCATTTATTGTTTTGATACATTTTCTCGGTTTTGACTTTACCGGTTGGAAAATAAACCGTCAGCAAGCCGTTGATTTTATCATTTTTATACGGAATAACAAAAGCCTTTTTTCCATTTTCATAATATCCGATTGCTTCGCCTTCCATTTTGTTCCTAACAAACGGAATTGTCATCAATGGTTTACCGTTATCATAATATATTTTCATTGTATCTGCCACATTACCGCCAACATATTTAGTATCAACAATAAGTTGCCCGTTTTCGCCGTATTCTTTATATATACCATCATATTGTCCGTCCGTAACTTCGGCCTCTATTTGCACCATAGGAGAATCCGGATAATAAGTCTTAAGATTACCGGTAATCTTACCGTTAAGATATGGTACTTCTGCCTGCTCTGAGCCGTCCTTATTATACACAGTGAGCGTTCCTGTCAAGTTCTCCGGCACAGCTTGACCGGAAGCGTTATAATAAAGCTTGTCTGCAGGCACACCTTTAGTCGGTGTTTCTAAGCGATATTTCACATTTCCGTTAGGAAAATAACCATAGACAATGCCTTGATATACGCCATCCTTAAACACCACTTTTTGTTCAGTATTACCGCGTTCGCCTTTAGTTTCTATATCACCGGAAATCACACCGTTTTCAAATGGTACAATTTCGCCGATTTTTTTACCTCCGGCCTGATAATAAGCGGCCTTGCCATTGATAACATCATTTAAATATTTTGCCTCAAAAATCTTATTGCCATTTGCATCATAACTAACCACAAAACTATTCACTTTACCTTGACTATACGTTGTGGTCTGTTTTACTTTGCCGTTTTCATAATACTCGGTTGCCGCCCCGTTAGGAACTCCTTTTGAATAAATGTAGTCGTGTTTTTTTTGCCCGTTTTCATAATATTCTATTTCATGTCCTTGCATTAAATCTTCTGCAAACGTAACTTCCGAAAGTTTAGCTCCCGACGGATAGTACATAATCGCTTTACCGGAAAGTTTTCCATCAACATACGGCAGTTCGGCATATTTTTTGCCATCTTCATAATATAGGGTCATGACCGAATTAAGCTTATCGTTTTTGAAAACAGCTTCCGAAGATATTTTACCGTTTTCAAAATATTGCTTAAAATACCCTTCGCGACTATCATTTACATAGTTTATTTCTTGCTTTAAGTTCTTGTTCGGATAATACGCCAAAGCCAAACCATCTATTTTTCCGGCCTTATACGGAATTTTAGACATCATATTTCCGTTTTCATCATAAATTGTTTGAAAACCATCTATAAGATTATGCATATAATCGGTTGTTTGATACAATTTACCGTTTTCATAATATTCGCGGGCAGTTCCTTCTGCTTTATCTTGTTCATAAGGAGTTTCGCTCATCATAGTTCCGTCCGGATAATATTCTATCATTTTGCCGTGTAGCTTACCTTCATCATTCAAATCCAAATGAGAATATACCGCTCCATCCGGATAATAGAGTGTTTCTGCACCATATTGCTTATTATTTTTAAAGGTGGTTTCGCTGGCCAGATTACCGGCTTCGGAGTATGATTTTGCCGGTCCGTTAAGTTGGTCATTTTTATAGGTGTAGATTTTTTCTACCTTACCGTCTTGATAATAAGTTTTAGTTTCTCCCTCTTGCACACCGTTCACAAAATTCATTTCTGCCTTGAGCTGTCCGTTAGGATAATACTGTTTGAGTGTACCATGCCGCACTCCGTTAACGTATGGCGTTTCCGAGCGCAAAGTTCCGGTTGAATAATAGTCTTTTTCCACTCCGTCGGAATGCTTGGTTTCATAGAGAGAAGCGTGCGGAACAGCGGCTTCTTGGCGTAATTTATCAGTATTGATTTTCGGCTTTATATCAAGTTTTACGGCAATTACCAAAACAGCTAACAATGCTGCCAAAAGCATCAGACGATTTTTGCTCATAATGTTATTACTCCTTAATGATATTTTATTATCCTACAGAGTCAAATATCACAATTTTTTGTTTTCTTCAAGGCGGATTAACAACAATTAACAGCGTATATTACGCATTTTCCGCACTAAGCAAAGCTTTAATGCTGGCTGACAAATTTTGTGTACCGGTATTCAAAATGGCCTGAAATGCCATATTTTCCGCGTTGGTAAGCGGGGTTCTAATTCCCGAAGTATCATAAAAGCGATCGCTGTCCTGACGCATTTGTTCGGCTTTTTCGGTCAGTCCCATTTGCATAAAATAGGCTGCCAGATATTGCTGTGCATCGGCAATTTGCGGAGCATACATAATTTTATCGGCAATATCCAGAACATTTTGAAAGGCAATCAACGCCTTTTGCGTTGCATTTTCAAGCATATACATATCACCCAAACGATTCCACGCCCCAACATTTTGCGGTGAAATCTCTGTTGCCAATTCAAAAGAATTATGAGCCAAATCAATATCGTCCAAACGTGCTAAATTGCCTATCAGACAAGCATAATTAGCGGCGATTGCATAGTTCAAATCTTGCAATACCCCACTAACAGAATCGGCGAGTTCCATTTGATAATTCAGCAATGACTGCAATAAAAACAAGCATTTTGCCGAATTTCCGTGTGCCAATTCATAAATTGCGTCTGCCGGCGGCGGTAATTTTTCGGCATCAGGCAAAATTGCAAATTTTCCGGCATTGCAAATCCCTAAAAAATCACGTACGGAACGCACAATTTGCCGCACATCTTCTTCTTTCAGCGCCGATTTATAATAGTAAAACAAAGCCTGTATGATTTTAGCCTCGCTCACGCCGCGTGCCAACAAATTCAAAATCAACAGCACAAAATCTTGATTTCTGCCGGTAGGTATATTGGTTATTTCCTGTTCTTGCGGTGTTTGCAGTGCGGGTTGTTGCAAATTTTCTGATTTTTCTTGCATTTGCTTTTGCATTTTTTGTTTTAGTGCAACATAATCTTGACGTAAATTCAAAAAATCATCACTTTCTTCGGAAATACGCACAATATCGGCAGAAAGTTCGCGTTCTTTTTCCATCTGAGCTTTTTCCTGTTCATCATAGAGCGGAGTTTCCGGTTCATTATCATTAGCGGATTCCACAACTTCCGTATCCATAAAAAGCTCATTATCATGCTCTATTATTTCTGCTAAAGGTTGAGATTTTCCCTCTTTTATGGTATATATTATCGAATGTGCATATATTACCATAATCAGCAACAGCAAAAAAATGAGCAGAGCGAGCAGCACTATACCATCCGGACCAAAATTTTGCTCAATCAATTTTTTGATATGCACATACTTTGCAACCACCCTTGCCGTAAACTCAAAAAAGTTCTCCGGCAGCGGCAACTGAAATTCAGACATCTGATAAAGCGCATATTTATAAATCATCTCACCTCGCTCTTTTAGGCAACTGATTTAATTTATACAACATTATCGCAATTGTAAAGAGGTTATATCTATAATGCGATAAGTTCATAAAAATAACTGACATTGTTATCACAAAAAAATGCTCGGGTGTTGCCATTTTTTCCTTGTGTACAGACTGGTGGCACTAGACATAAACTGTGCCTGAAAAGTCCGATTAATGAGCCAGATGAGCCGTGCTTTTTCGACGACGTGTACAAACCGGTACACTTGGCTGAAACTGCGCCTAAAAAGTCCGATTAATGAGTCAGATGCGCCGTGCTTTTTCGACGACGTGTACAAACCGGTACACTTGGCTGAAACTGCGCCTGAAAAGTCCGATCAATGAGTCAGATGCGCCGTGCTTTTTTGACGACGTGTACAAACCGGTACACTTGGCTTGAACAGTGCCTAAAAAGTTCGATTAATGAGTCAGATGCGCCGTGCTTTTTCGACGACGTGTACAAACCGGTACACGAGGAAAAAAAGCACAAGCAGATGACCATTAAGCGGACTTTTTTAAAGATTTTTTACGAATAAGCTTAGGCTTACTACCCTTTTTGTTGACAACTTTCTCGTCAATCACAATTTCCGTTACATCTTTGTCGTCCGGCAGTTCATACATCCATTCCATCAGAATTTCTTCCATAATTGCCCGTAAACCGCGCGCACCGGTTTTACGTTCAATGGCTAATTTTGCAATTGCCAACAAAGCATCATCGGTAATCGTCAACTTTACATTATCCATATTAAATAAAGAGCGATATTGACTGACAAGCGCATTCTTTGGTTCGGTCAAAACCGAAATAAGTGCCTTTTCATCTAAGTCATCAAGCGTGGCAATCACCGGAACACGACCGGTAAATTCCGGAATCAGCCCATATTTTACCAAGTCTTCCGGTCGCACGTCTTTTAAAATTTGCCCTACTGACTTTTCATCTTTTTCTACTTTTGCTCCAAACCCGATGGAATTATTATTCTCAGCTCCGTGTTTTTCGATAATCTTCTCCAAACCGGCAAATGCGCCGCCGCAAATAAATAAAATATTGGTCGTATCAACGTGCAAAAATTCCTGCTGCGGATGCTTGCGCCCGCCCTGTGGAGGGACATTAGCAACCGTTCCTTCAATAATTTTCAACAGTGCTTGTTGCACACCTTCGCCGGAAACATCACGCGTAATTGACGGACCGTCGCCTTTGCGCGAAATTTTATCTATTTCATCAATATAAATAATGCCGCGCTGTGCCTTTTCGATATCATAATTGGCGTTTTGCACCAGTTTTAAGACAATATTTTCCACATCTTCTCCAACATAACCGGCCTCGGTTAAGGTTGTGGCATCGGCAATTGCAAACGGCACATTCAGAATTTTAGCCAATGTCTGCGCCAACAAGGTCTTTCCGCAACCGGTAGAACCGATAAGAATAACATTAGATTTATTGATATCAACTTCATCTTTATGCGGATTATTCAGCCGTTTGTAGTGATTATAAACTGCCACTGACAGAACTTTTTTAGCATAATCCTGCCCGATAACATATTCATCCAAAAATTTTTTAATTTTAGACGGTGTCGGTAGTTCTTCGTTTATCGGCGTATTTTTATCGTTTTTTTGTTCTGCACCGTCGTCCAGCGTTTCTTCTTCCATAATGGTTGAGCAAACATCAATACATTCGTTGCAGATATATACACCGCGACCTGCCACCAATTTTTTCACTTCTTTCTGACTTTTGCCGCAAAACGAACAATGCAGAATTTCATCATCTTTATCGTCTTTTTTATTCATTTCACACCTTATTTAATTTCATTACGATTTGTAATTATATGGTCTATCAACCCAAAGTCAAGAGCCTCTTGCGGCGTCATAAAATTGTCGCGGTCCATTGCTTTTTCAATCACCGCCAACTTTTGCCCTGTATTATCGGCGTAAATTTTATTTAGGCGCTTACGCAAATCCAAAATCAGTTTTGCCTGAATTTCTATGTCGGTTGCCTGCCCTTTGGCACCGCCCGACGGCTGATGAATCATAATTTGAGAATTAGGCAGCGAATAGCGTTTACCTTTTGTTCCGCCGGCCAATAAAAACGAACCCATCGAACACGCTTGCCCAACACAAATTGTCGCCACATCGCAAGAAATGTATTGCATTGTATCATACATTGCCAAACCGGAAGTTACCACCCCGCCCGGCGAATTGATATAAAGCGAAATATCTTTCTTAGGGTTCTCCGCCTCCAAAAACAAAAGCTGAGCACAAACAAGAGATGATACCTCATCGTTGACTTCACCGGTCAAAAAGATAATCCGTTCTTTTAGCAAACGCGAAAAAATATCAAATTGACGTTCTCCTTTTGGGGTTTGCTCCACCACCATCGGCACTAACGAACTGTTCAGAATCTCAGTATTATTCATCATTTTTTCCTTTTACAAACATATTTTTTTTGATTAAAGCACATTGTTGTTTAATATTTTCTAAACAAAACGCGCTTTACGGCGGATAAAAATTTTTAATTGACAAACTATCATATATATTCTAACTTGCAAGTGCGCAAGACGATAACTTGCGTGGAGGCTCAAACCCTCCTAACAGCCATCTTGTTTTTTATGAGATGTAAAATATTTCCTGCGTTGTAGCAGGAAGGTAGTTGAATAAGTTGCTTTCTTGCGAAACAACAAATAAGCTACGCTATTGCTGTTGATAGGTTTGAACTTCCTGCTACTCCTCATCAGAGTAGTTTTTTTTTGTTTTTAAAGGAGGATATTTATGACCGAAGATGTGTTTTTACCGGACGGAATGGTACGGGTTGCCGATTTTATTGCGCATTACCGCTATGTGCCGCAAAAAACTTATGAAGTAACTCAAGCTTTTACTGAAATGAGCGATGAAGAGCAAATTAAGGTCTTGAAATACATTGTGCGGATTACCAATAAGCGTATTACTTTTCGGTCACTCGAAAAACCAATGGCAAAAAAACAATTTTTTCAAGCTATGGATAAATTCACTGCCAAACAAAAACTATACGATAGCTATGATACACTTATAAAACCTCGAAAAAAATAAGTTATAAATCCAGCACAAACCTCTTGACAAAATAAACATAATATACTATACTTAGACACAAATAGCAATTATTGAGAAAAATTTACATATATTCACCCCAAAAAATTTACATTATGGCAGAATTACAGCGTATTTACCAACCAGAATTTTTAAAAGAGTGGCGCAGAGCCTATAACGATTGGTACGGAAAATTCTCACTTCACGCCAAAGAGCCTGTTTGTTGCTATTGGGACGGATACAGTGAAGTGCATTTTGACCCAATCAGCGACTTCTGGTGCCATATCTGGCAAGGTCCGCACTGCATTTACGGCCGCAAGGAACTAATCCCCGGCGTTACGATTGTGACCAACACCAATTCGAACCCGATGTTCCTCAGCCCTAAAGAGGTTGTTGAAAAATTTGAGTTCAGTCATCTCAATCCCTTTACCGGTAAGTGGGAGCTGAGCGGCACAACCTACAGCAAGCATCTGGAAAAGCTCAAAGAGCAAATATACAACAATGCCGATGCCGCAGCTTAATACCAACAAAAATCCTCGTTTGTTCAGTGCAAACGAGGATTTTTTATTGCGCTATAGCTTATAAAACTTATAAGCACCCTTTGGTTTCACAAGCATAGCGCGCATAATCGTTATAAAACTCCTGCAAACTTTGCTGCACCATACCATTGACGGAATCCTTAGGATATTGCCCTTTAGCATTAAGTTTGCCGGCTTTTTTACCGGTCAGGATTTCAATGCCATCATCAACAGTATCAATCGCATAAATTGTAAATTTGCCCTCTTCCACCGCTTGCAGAATATCAGCGCGCAGCATCAGATTTTCAATATTTGTGCGCGGAATTATCACACCTTGCGTGCCGGTCAGACCTTTATGAACACACACATCAAAAAAGCCCTCAATTTTCTCGTTTACACCGCCAATCGGCTGAATTTCTCCAAATTGATTGATTGAACCTGTCACGGCAATACTTTGCTTAATCGGTAAACCGGTAATGGCGGAAATCATACAATAATATTCGGTAGAAGACGCACTGTCGCCATCAACGCCACCGTAAGATTGCTCAAAGACGATTGACGCTGAAAGCGAAAGCGGTTGCCGTTTAGCAAAGCGGTTAGCTATTAACGATTGTAAAATTAACACGCCTTGTGTATGTATCGGTCCACTCATCTCGATTTCGCGTTCAATATTTAAGAAATCCCCCTTACCTATACGTACTTGTGTGGTAATACGCGCCGGTTTTCCAAAAGAATAGTTTGAAAAGTCATACACAACCAATCCATTGATTTGGCCGACACGCTCACCGGTAACATCCATTAAAATCGTACCTTTATCAATATCTTCAAGCATTGATTTTTTAACACGGTCAGAGCGATAAATCTGTGCCTCTATTGCTTGCTCAATATGATTCTTGCCGATTTGTTTTGAGTTAGACTTGCGCGCCCAATAATCTGCTTCGCGCAACAAATCGCCGATAGACGATATATGTGCCGTCAGCTTACTGGAATCACCTGCTAAACGTGAAGAATATTCTATCACGCGCGCCACTGCTTGTTTGTTAAGTGAACGCAAACCTTTTTTTTGCGAAAGTGAACCGATAAGTTTGGCATATTCTACTTCATTATCTTCGGTTCGGTCCATTATAATCCCAAAATCTGCTTCGACTTTGAAGAAATCTCTGAAATCAGGGTCTCTTTCACACAATAAATCATAAATTTCAAAATCGCCGGTCAAGACAACTTTTATATCCAACGGTATCGGCTCCGGATCAAGAGAAATCGTCGTAAAACTGGTTTCTTCACTCGGTGCTTCTATTTTTATACGCTTTGATGCTATTGCGCGTTTTAAGGAATCCCACGCAAACGGCTGCTCCAAAACTTTACGCGCATCAAGCAGCAAAAATCCGCCGTTAGCACAATGCAAAGCACCGGCCTTAATCAACGTAAAGTCAGTCAAAAGCGCACCATATTGCTGAATACGCTCAACCTTACCAACCAAATTTCCCTGTGTCGGATGGTCCAATACTATTACCGGCGCACCGGAATCTGCTTTGTTTTTGACAATCACATTAACCTTGAGCTTGGAAAATTTATCTTCTTCCGGTTGTTTCATTCGGCTAAGCAACATTTGCAGCGGTTCCTCTTCTCCACCTCCGGCAAGCAGATTTTTTTCTTTATCTTCCGGTACAAACTCATCAACATTATCCAAAATATGGTCCTGAATTGATTTCAAAAACTTTGTTGCCTGCGTTTGCCCCTTATATTTTTTGCGTAATTCATCAATAGGCTCTTTTACGGCTGCCTTTGCAAATTTTTGGCGTAGATTATAAATTTCGTCTTTTTGTTTTTCTTCCCATCGCGGTAAATCTTGGGTAGCATTTTCTATTTCTTCCTGCATTGCGTTCAAATCTTCCATAATGAGTTTTTTCTCATCTTCCGGAAGTTGGTCGAACGAATCCGGATTTAAGACTTCTCCGTCTTTCATCGGGGCAACCACTAAGCCCATCTGCATATGCAACAGCGAAACCCGCTTACCCTTGGCTTTTTTTTGCAAAACCGCAATATATTCATCTTTTTTGGATTTATATTTTTGCTTAATAATTCCGAGAGCAGCTTTATATTCTTCAGATTCTATAAGTGCCGGCAACGAAGCGGAAAGTTCTTCTATCAACTCATCGACATCTTTGGCAAAATCACAAGCCTTACCTGCCGGAAAGCTGATGGCTTTCGGCTTATACGGTTCTTCAAAATTATAGACATATGCCCAATCGAGCGGTGTTTTGCGATTTTTTGCTTCTTTTTCCAAAATACGCTTTACTAAGCTGGTTTTACCGGTTCCTTCCGGTCCCAAACAAAACAAATTATATCCGCGCGATTTTATATGTATACCCAATTCCACCGCACTGATAGCACGGTCTTGTCCCAAGGCAGAAAGCCGTTCTTCCAAGTCTGCCGTACTATTAAAATCAAACTTAGAAGGGTCACATTTGCGATAAAGTTGGTTAGAATTTAATTTTGTAATAGCCATTTTAAAATAATCCCTATATGATGAAAATTGATTTATATAATATAATGTCAAAATGCTAACAGAGGGTAAATGAGCGAAAAATATTTTGCATACATTCTTATCTCGGCTCTAATCGTTATTATCATAACGGCATTGTTTTTATTGTATTGGCGGATACGTCTGCGATATTTACAAAACCTGACGCGCATCAATATTTTGAAACGACAGCAAACGATAAATCAAAACACTTTTTTTTCCACCATTATCATCAATAGCTGTGTACAAAAATTATTTTTTTTAGGCGGTAAGACGGCAAAATCAGCATTGCTTTGGCTGGTTGCCGGAAAACCGGAAAAAGCAATTATTTATTTAGAGAGCCGAACTCCCTTGCTGGCATTGTTTCTGAATGCACACATTAACCCCTATGGCGCTTATAGAAAAATATCGCAACAAAAAAGACTGTGTTTATTAACTCCGGAATATGGTGTCTTTTTACCGATTCTGACTTATTTGGCATATAATTACAAAGCCACGGAAAAATATGTAAACAAGCTGAGTCTATATTTCAATAACAAAAAAAACAACACGACAAGTGCTTATTATAACTATATTGCATCTTTTGTATATATGCACGATGGAGAAATGCTTTCTGCCTCACAAAATGCCTCCGCCGCACTCAAAGTCTTTCAAAAAAAACAATATGCCATTGAAACCGCGGCTTGCCATTTATTGCTCGCCGAAATATACCGCATCAGCTGTGTTAATGATGTTGCCTCTGCTATGATTGATTCCGCCATAAAAATTTATCAAACTCAAAATACGCCGCTGTTTGAGGCTAAGGCAGTGGTTGCTAAAGGTATGCTGATGGTATTTGAAAATCGTTATGAAGAAGCAGCCGAACAATATCAAAAAGCCATCGATATGCCGATAACCGAGCAACTTCGTGCCGATATTTATAATCAGCAGACACTCTTATTATTGATAAAAGGTAAATTCAATAAGGCGGAAAAATTGAGCAAAACAGCCCTTAATTTACAGCAAAATCTCAAAAATCAACACGGTTTGGCTCTTGCGTTACAATTAGCCGCACAAATAGCCTTTGCTCAAAAAAAATACGTTAAAACTATAAGGCTGGCTAATCGTGCTGTTGGTATGTATGAATTACAGCAGAATTATTCCGCACAGGCCGAATGCTTATATTTGGCGGCTGAATCCAGATGCAAACAACATTTATACGGCGAAGCGGAAAAATATTTACGCACCATATTATGGCTTAATCGTCGCCACCCAAACAGCTTTCATACCGCTAATGCGTATAGTCTATTGGGGCTGATTTATATGCAACGTCATGATTTGCAACGTGCAAAGGTGTTGTTTCAGCAGTCTCTGCATCTTGAACAAAGTAAACAACGCTGTGAAGGAATGGTGGCAGATTATGCCAATTTGGCACTGATAGAAGAATTAACAAATAATCCGGAAACAGCTGTTTCTAATTGGCAAATTGCTCTTGAATATGCCCACCAGTCAGGAGATATTGAACTTGAAAACCTCATTTCTATACATTATACTGCAGAAAAACAGCAAAAACAAAACGATAACAATCAATAATCAGTGACAATTCTGACAAATTACATTCAATATCTTTGCCACCTGCGAGGCTCCTTCTGTAATTTTCAGTACGGCATCGGCAATTTCAAAATATTTTTCTTTAGAATTAAAACGCAAATACGGAGTGGTAAAATATTGGCCGTAAATTTCACTGTCATCTATGTGTAAACCGATTTTTTCTCGGGCACAATATTCGCTTTTTGCCGCATTCCATAAAGTATCATCAATATGAAACGAACCATCGGCGGCAACTTCAACCTTTTCTTTTGCATTGAAATAATCAAAGATGCACCATAGTACATCATACGGAATTTTATGTTCTGCCAAATATTGTACAATATATTCCCGCGGTCCGCCGCTAACAACATATATTCGCATTTTGTTGAGACGTAACTCTCTGAGAAGTGCGGAAAAAAATTCCGGCGCTGTATTTATCACTCCATGAAAATCAAAGCTGATTTTTTTACAGCTCACCATCACCCTCTCCAAAGTTTTTATTATACCACTCCTTCATCGAATTCGGACTCAAAATAGAAAGAGAATTAACATCAACATCCAAATCTTTGACCGGACCTTCCGCTTTATAATCTGCGGCAAAAATCGTACCATCCTTGCTGGCTAGCAAATTGCCGACCACCGGAATCTTGCCCAAAAATCGATTTAAGCTATACGCCGGTGCCACCACTCCGTAAAAACGCACATCATCGGTTGCCCTGTTATAAGTTCCGGTAGTCGTCAACCCGACCACACTGCCTTCTGCCTTTGCGTGGTTGAGTTTAAGTATTTTATATTGATATTCAAACGGCGCACTGAAATGTGTAAATATCAAACCATCGCCTTTAAGCAAGTCCAACATTCCGGTAAACGATGCCACCGATAAAATCTGCGCCACAACCGGTGCATTTTGAATACTGAAATCCCGCACAATCGCATGACCTATAAACTTTTTATCAGCTTGCCGTCTGGCTTCGATTTTGAGCGTACCTCCCACCATATTTTCATACAAACGCAACACTTTAAGCGTACTGCCGGCATTGTTACTTTCCACCGAAAGATAATGTTCTCTATCCCCGCGAGGCACATAGCTTAAGTTAAGTTTAATTGACTTATCTACTCCGTAGTTACCAACCATATTAACTTCATCAATTCCGATTCCGTGACGTAATTTGGCATTGCCGGCAAAATTTTTAATCGGGGTGGTTTTGTTGGTCCATAAACTGTTGACCATCACAAAAATATCGGCATTATTGAGTGTTTCCAATCCATCATCTTCATTTTCTTGATGGATATTCTGTTGCGGCAAATTCTCAAAATCCGTATTTTTCTTGGCATCAACTTTATCAAACAACGGCGACAAATCATAGCTGTCACCTGAAACTTCGATTTTAAAAGTCGGCATTTCGTTATCTGTTAAGTTGATTTTAGCCTTGGCTGAGGTGCGTGGCCCCGTAATTTTTGTAACATCAACCAATTTCACCCGTCCGCTCGGATACATTGATACGTTGCCGTTAATCACAAATCCCGGTTTTATCAAACTCAGCTCTGAAATATTTGTAACCTTACCATCTTTCATTTTGATTTTTGCCTTAATTTCTGCCGGTTGCCCGCTGGCTTTCACCACACCAAAATAGGCATAATCCAACTTGGTATTATGCAAATCTGCCGATAAATCAATCTCCGTAATTCCATCCTCTTTAATCACTACGTCAGCATTTACAAGCGCATAGCCCTCCATATTTGGCGCATTTAAAATATTTTGTTCCAATCCTAATATTTTTTTTGCGGCATCATCAAGTTTGAACGAAAAATTACATTTGCTCTTATATTTTTTATCGGCAAACTTTTCATTCATCAACAATTTCACCGGAATATTCTCAAAATTTCCCTCACCTTGCAAACTCCAACCGGATGAATTTACGTTCAGCTTCATATTCTCTGCTGAAACTGCGTGTTTTTCAAACAAATCTTTTATTTCTATCTGGTGCAAATCTGCATCTACTTTAACTTTTATGTCATCTGTATCCAAATTTTGCCGCAACTCAAAATCCAGCTTAAGTTTTACTTCTACGTCGCCGCTGATATTATCAGGGTTCAATCCCATAGCTGAGGTAAATTCAAGCGGCTTATTATCAATCAGCAACAAAGCATCTTTTACCGCAGAATTGCCGATTAAATCTATTGAAATAAAGTTATCTTCCTTGTCCAAATCATAAATATCAATTTTTCCACCGGTAATAATCACACCGTCGGACACTCCCTTATCTATATCGATCAAAATATTGTGGTCGGAAAAATGCGCTGTTCCGTAAATATGATGCACAATCGGCATGCCATCCAAATAGAACAAATCAGCATCATAGAGCCGCGCCGTACCATCAAGTTCAAGCAATCCCCAATCTTTTGTTTTGTGTCTATATCCAAAATCAAACTTAAACTCGGCATTTTGTGCATGCCCACCAATTAGTCCATCTTTGCACCACTGCCACGCAGGCTCTGCAACATAACGCGGCCAAAAGCGTGATAATTCGGTAAATGGAAAATCCGCAACTTTTACCTTAAAGCGCATAGCTAAATCCTGCAATGTGCCTTCCAGATAAAAAGTCTGTAAGCCGCTGATTTCCAAATCTATTACGGCCTTTTGCCCACCCATTTTAAATTCGGCATTTTTTATTTGTATTTCATCAAATCCGCCTTCAACTTTTCCGGACAACAACATTTCATCAATGCCATAATTATACCTTTCTTCTCCCTCAAAAGAAATGTATCCGCGTCCGCCATCAATCTCAAAAGCAAGTTTTTCGATTGCGCCGTCCATATAATCTTGCGCTTCTGCCGGATGCGTCAAAATATCGGTCAATTTTATTGTTGTATCAATTTTACCGTTCATCGGTACTTCCACCGACATATGAGAAAAAATATTATCCTCGGTCGTTTCGTTGAAAGTTTCCATCATATCCGAAAGTATTAAATCGGAAAAATATACCTCCAAATCAAGTTTATCTTCTGCCGTCAAATATTTACTCTCAAAACCTACAGATGCTATTTTGTCGTTAATATTTACAAGAGAATTGGCGTTGAGTTCCATATTGACAGTATTACGCTTAAATTCAAAATTTACATCAGAAAAAATCCAGTCTCGCTCCAAATCTACTTCATGCAGTTCGATTTCGCCTTCTGTTAGAGTAATATTGTCGACATAACTTTCGGGATATATTTTATCCTCCGAGTTATAGTGCTGCAAAAATTCGTTAATTTGTTCTATTAAAAACTGCAATTTTTTCTTATTGACGGCATTTTCCGGTATTTCTGTTTTATCAATTCCATAACTGGCATAAATATGTGCTTTAGGTTGCAATAAACTGACATCACTCGGTGCAATAATCCCTTTAAGCAGAGCACGCAGGCTGAATGAAAGATAAAGCTTAGGCGCCTCTATAGTGACTGTTTTATCCTTTTTGTGCAAAGTTATATCATTAGCTGTAATCCTAAGCGGCTGAATTGAGCGTACCAATTCGATATTTACATCACCGATACCAACCTTATAATCATTTTCATCATAATTCAAAGCCTGCACAATATAAGGCCGCAAGTACGGCACAGAAATCGGTCCTTTATACAAAGTCCACATTAACAGCAAAAAAATAATAAACAGCCCGACCATAAAACAGTCAAACATTTTTTTGAAAAAATATGCCCGTGCCGAAATTTTTTTCATTTTTCCGCTCCGCTAAGCCACTTCTTCACCCTTGATTTTTTGAGCCAAAGCGGCTGATAGAAACAAATCAATATCTCCATCCAGTACCGCTTTGCAATCAGCTGTTTCGGCATTGGTGCGTAAATCCTTAATCAGACGATACGGCTGTAACACATAGGAGCGGATTTGGTATCCCCATCCGTTATCTCCCTGATTATCACGCGCGACTTGCGCTGCATCGGCTTTTTTTTGCATTTCTATTTCATACAACCGTGCACGCAACATTTTCCAGCAATTATCACGATTTTGAAATTGCGAACGCTGCGTCTGGCTGGAAACCACAATTCCTGTCGGAATATGCGTGATTCTGACGGCGGAATCCGTTTTGTTAATATGCTGTCCGCCGGCACCCGACGCACGATAAGTATCAATTCTGCAATCAGCCGGATTGATTTCTATTTGCACATCATCGTCAATCACCGGATAAACACCGATAGAAGCAAAACTTGTATGCCGCCGTGCTGCGCTGTCAAACGGTGATATCCGCACCAAACGATGTACTCCGGTCTCTGACTTTAACCAACCGTAGGCATTCTTACCGCAAATTTTTATTGTTGCCGATTTTAGACCTGCAACATCACCCTCTGTTTCTTCTATATATTCGGTTTTATAATTATGTGTTTCTGCCCAACGCGTATACATTCTGAGTAACATTTGTGCCCAATCCATCGCCTCGGTTCCGCCACTACCCGCATGCACTTCCAAATAGGCATCATTAGCATCAGCCTCGCCGGATAAAAGAGATTCTAATTCGGCATGTTTTACCTGTTGCTGCAACTGCGTTAAATTCTGCAACAATTCCGCTAGCATCGCTTCATCATTTTCTGCTTCGGCAAATTCAATCATTTCTTGATAATCACTCAATGTTCGGGCATAGTTCTCATACGCACCGAGTTTTGCTTCAAGCGTATTTTTTTCGCTCATTAACTTTTGCGCCTTTTCCGGATTATCCCACAAAGACGCGTCTGCCGTTAAAGCATTCAGTTCCTCTCGCCGTAATACAGCGTTATCATAGTCAAAGATACCTCCTGAGCAATCCAAGTGACTGCTCGACTTCGGTCACGATATTGTAAAATTCTGCCCGCATCAGTATTCTCCTCCTAATTGCAAACTACCGCTGTCTGTTTCCGGTCCGGCCACTGACGAATCGCCGTTACCGACAACACGCTGCCGATTATAAAATTCAAAATCAGGCTTTAAGGCTTCGGTAATAGCCACTGTATCTCCCGGTGCCGACGGACGCCCGCTGTATGGATTAACTCGCACTAATTTGATACCCTCCGGAATACGAAAATTGGTATCCGGCGTATCTTTTAACGCTTCTGCCATAAAATCATAAAAAATTGGTAATGCCGCATGCGCACCGGTTTCGGCCACACCTAAACTTTCCGGTTCATCAAATCCAACATAAACACCGGCAACTAAATCCGGAGAAAATCCGACAAACCACGCATCCTTAGTTTCATTGGTTGTACCTGTTTTGCCGGCCACATGGCGATGCAAACCGTTTAAGCGCGCACCGGTGCCGCGAATGGCCACACCTTCTAAAATTGAGGTCATCTGATATGCCGACAGTGGGTCAACCACCTGTTCTCGCACTGCTTCAAAATCAGGTTCCGGCTGATTATTCCATGTATCTACCACACATTGAGGACAAGGCGTTTGCTCGTGTCTGTAAATTGTACGCCCTTTTCTGTCTTGAATCCTTTCAATCATATACGGCGGAACTTTTTTACCGCCATTGACAATCACACAGTAAGCACTAACCATATTAATCACACGCGTATCCGCAGCCCCCAATGAAGCAGATAAATACGGTGGCAAATTGTCATTTACTCCGACACGACGCGCCATATCAACAACTTTATCCATTCCGATATCCTGAGCCAAACGTACGGTCATAAGATTTTTAGAAAGCTCAACACCGCGCCGCAAGGTCATTAACCCATAAAACTTTTTAGAATAATTAACCGGTTTCCATTTTGGCATCCCCTCACCTTGGTCCAACACAAACGGTGCATCCAAAATCAAATCTGTCGGAGAATATCCGAGCTCCAATGCCGCCAAATATACAAACGGCTTAAAGCTTGAACCGGTCTGGCGATATGCTTGCGTTGCTCGATTGAATTGTGATTTTTCAAAAGAAAATCCGCCCACAAGCGCCAATACCTTACCCGTATGCGGGTCCATCACCGCCATACCGCCTTCCACAATCGGCACTTGCCGCAACTTATATATCGGAACGCTTTTTTCTTGTTTATCCTCTGAACTTTTTTCTGCATAAATAACGTCGCCTTTTTTCAAAATTTGTTCCATTTTAGTCGGAACCGGCCCCATATCTTTACCTTTAGCTTTAAACCGCGCCCATTTAGAATCTGCCAATAAAATGTTACCTTTCGCACCTTCCAGCGTTTCTATTTCTGCCTTATCGGACATAACCTTAATCACCACCGACTTTTTCCAAGTTGGCTCAGCACCGGCCGGCAATTTAGCGTTTTGCAAATTTTGCTTATAATTTTCATCAATTTTAATTTGTGTTGTTGCCCCACGCCAACCATGCCGCAAATCATAGTCAATCAACCCCTTACGAAACGCACGATTGGCAATATCTTGTATTTTTGGGTCAATCGTTGTCCGTACAATCAAACCACCCTGATACAGCGCCTCATCTCCGAAATTACGGCTGATGGTACGCCGCACCTCTTCGCTATAATATTCCGTCCCTTTCAAAAATCCGCTTTTACGTTCCACTGTTTCCAACGGCTTTTGCTTGGCTTCTGCCGCCGCTTGAGCCGTTACATATCCATCCTCCGTCATTCGGTCAATTACCCAATTACGCCGCGCCACAGCCGCATCGTATTTTGTTTTAGGGTTATAATTATTCGGTCCTTTAGGCAATGCCGCCAAATAAGCAACTTCGTGCAATTCCAACTCATCAAGAGCTTTACCGAAATAATTGATTGCGGCAGCTGCCACTCCGTAAGCTCTATTACCCAAATAAATCTCATTCAAATATAATTCCAAAATATGGTCTTTGGTATACGCCTTATCTATACGCCGTGCCAAGATGGCCTCTTTAAGCTTGCGTGTGTACGATAGTTCCGAGCTAAGTAAAAAGTTTTTTGCCACCTGTTGTGTAATGGTTGAGGCACCGGCCGGACGCTTACCCGTACCCATTTTGCGAACATTACCGAGTACTGCGCGAATAATTCCCAAATAATCTATACCTGAATGTTTATAAAAATGCTTATCCTCTGCGGCAATAAATGCATTTTTTACCAAATCTGGTATCATCTCATTTGGCACAAACAAGCGTTTTTCCGCCGCATATTCCATCATTACCTGTCCGTCGCCGGCGAACAAACGCGTAGTGACCGGCGGCTCGTAATTTTCGAGCTGATGATAATCCGGAATCGTAATGTTAATCTTAGTTACGGCATAAGTTGCGACTGCAATCACAACAATCAGACAAAACAGACCCAAACTGGCAATATAAGATAAAAATCTCAGCATTAAGACCTTCACACATAAAATAAACGTTCAAATTTGAGTCGAATTTATTATAATTTTATAAAATTGCAACACATATTTACTGCAGTGTGCACTCTTTACCAATTAGAAGCTATTTCAGGGTCTTTAAAATACCTGTCTATTGCACGTGCTACCGCATCGGCAAGTTTACGCCGATATGCCGGAGTTTTCAAATTAGCTTCTTCGGTACGATTTGATAAATATCCCATTTCCAATAAAGCTGCCGGTACATCAGGAGCTTTTAGCACGGCAAATCCGGCAAAACGATGGGTATTACGTACCAATTTTACGCTTTTAGACATTTCTTGCACCAAATAGGTAGCGTATTTGGAAGATTTATTGCGAGTATCTGTTTGAGAAAGAGAAATCAAAATATCATTAACTTCCTTGGTATTTCCGCCTAAATCAATACCGCCGATAATATCAGCTTTATTTTCTCTTTCCGCCAGCGCTGCGGCCTCTTGGTCAGACGCCGTATCCGAAAGTGTATAGACCGACAAACCGGTTGCGCCATGATTTTGTGCGCTGTCGGCATGGATAGACATAAATAAATCCGCCTTGCGTTGCTGTGCTATTTTGATACGCTGGCGCAACGGAATAAAAATATCATTTTCCCGAGTTAAATAAACCACATAGCCTTTTTTTTGCAATGTTTGTTTCAATTCTTTTCCCATTGCCAAAGTAATATTTTTTTCATATGTTTTGCCATATGAACCGATTGCACCGGGGTCTTTACCGCCGTGTCCGGGATCCAAAACAATAATTCGCTTGCGATTTGATTTGGAAACAAAAATTGTAGGTTCAGATTTTGCCGGAGTCTCTTTTGCCTCCGATTTTGTTATTTTCGGCGCCGCATTTTCAGGTACTGTCTGTGCATATTTATCAGTTATCTGCGCACTAAAATTTTCTGCCGAAGTCAGTGCCAAATCTATAACCAGCCGCCAACTCATTCCTTCTTGTGGTGCCATTATAAAAGATTTTTTCACCACTGCCGGACGCGCCAAATCGATAACCACGCGTTTATTATTGCCATCCAATTTACCCAATCTGGCACCTAAAACAACCTGATTAGAAACTCTTGTTGCCAATTTATCAACACTTGCATCATCCAAATCAATAACAATTCTACGCGGAGAATCCAACGGAAAAATTCGATAGTTGACTTTGTTGTTCATATCAAACACAACTCGTGCGCCGTCCGGCTGATTGCCTAAACGCATATTATAGATGCGCGTACCTGCTTCTGCTTGCATAGCAAATAGAAACAAAGTTGTAAACAAAAACAACATTCCCGTTATAAAACGATATAAAAGTCTCATCTGAATTTATCTTTCTTACTGATTGAGTTTACGATATTTTTATTTTAGTATAAATTCTATAGGTTACCAATCAGTTAAAAGATATTATATTTTTTTGCATATCTTGTAATTTTTTGTTGTTTATTTTTATTTTTAATCTATTCTGCTATTGATTATCGGTCAGGTTTTGTTTTTATTTGAAGACTATGAGATAACAAAGAAAAAAACAATTCCGCTGCAGACGATATAAAAAGTTTGGGTTTAAGATTACACCCTTCGCCGTTTTTCTAATAACCAAGAAGAATAAATGCAAAAACGGCCGAGGTAAAATATATTTATCTGTTGCACAGCGGTTTTAGCCGCAGTTTTTGTGCTGTTTGACCTATATATTTTAATCAGTAAACCCGTGATTATTGCTTGTATAAACAAGCTTAGATATGGGGAATATGATGACAAAAAGAATGTTGATTGATGATACACAACCGGAAGAAACGCGTGTTGTGATTGTCGATGGAAATAAGGTGGAAGATGTGGAATTCGAATCGTCTTCACGCAAACAAATCAAAGGCAATATCTACACAGCAAAAGTTATTCGCATTGAACCGTCATTGCAAGCCGCTTTTATAGATTATGGCGGTAATCGCCACGGTTTTTTGGCTTTTAATGAAATTCATCCGGATTATTATAATGTGCCGGATGAACTGATGCAAGAAGTTGAGGCCGAGGTTGATGAAATTATCAATGGTAAAATACGCTATCTGAAAGAACGAGAAGCGGAAAAAGCTCGCTATAAGGCAGAAAAAGAAGCCAAAGAAGCACAACGCCGTTTGGAAGCTCAGCAAGCTCACGAAATTGAAGAATCGCAAATGGAACCGGCGCAAAATGCTCTGCCGGAAAATGATGATTATCTGCAAGTGCAAAACACAGATGCTCAAATTGAGGCAAACGAATCGCCAGAAAATATTATACCGACCTCACCTCAAAATATCAGACAAGATATTTTGCCGCAATCAGATAATAATTTGATTGCATCAGCCACTTCCGAAATTGAAACATCTAAAGAAAGTCTACAAGAAGAAAGCCAACTGCATTCTGAAGAAAAATCAGAAATAACCGACCAAGCAGAAACTAAGCACCAGCGCCGACGTAAGGCCACTCGTCGCCCGCGCGACCGCAAAAAATCTCCGCAAACAATTGCCGAAGCCGCCGGGTTACAAAGCGAAATGCTTGAAGATGAAATTGATGATGATTTAGATGCAGATGACGATATTGATACCGACGATGGCAATCTTAATGAGTATAACTTTGATTTGCAACGTAAACTCTTAAAAGCACGCAAATTGTTTCACCGCTGTGCCATTCAGGACGTTATTAAAGAAGGGCAGATTTTGTTGGTACAAATCGTCAAAGAAGAACGAGGAAACAAAGGCGCTGCCTGTACTACGTATATTTCTCTTGCCGGAAGATATTGCGTTTTAATGCCTAACCGTATCAAAAGTGGCGGAGTTTCACGCAAAATTACCAATGCAACTGACCGCAAACGCTTAAAATCTGTTATGAAGAATCTGCCGCTCAATGCTGATATGTCACTAATTATCCGTACTGCCGGAGAAGATAAAACAGAAGCAGATATTATTCGTGATTACAACTATTTAATTCGCACTTGGAATGCAATTCGTTATGGTGCTTTACGCACACCGGCTCCGACAATGGTTTACGAGGAAGGTAATCTCATCAAACGAGCCTTGCGAGATATGTATACTAAAGATATTGCCGAAGTGATTATTGATGGTGATGAAGCGTATCAAACAGCGCGCAACTTTGTAAAAATCCTTTCACCGCATAATTTAAAACATATTCGCAATCGCAAAGCAGGAGATGTTCCGGTTTTTCAGCGTTTTCAAGTTGAAGCGCAACTCGATAAACTCCACAATCCGATTGTTCAGTTGGAATCCGGCGGGTATTTGGTAATTAACCCGACAGAAGCTCTGGTTTCAATAGATGTAAACTCCGGCAGAGCCACCAAAGAAAAAGATATTGAAGAAACCGCACTCAAAACTAATCTTGAAGCCGCAGATGAAATTGCTAAACAGCTAAAAATGCGTGATTTAGCCGGTCTGATTGTAGTCGATTTCATCGATATGTATGAGCAGCAAAATAACGTTGCCGTTGAGCGCCGAATGAAAGAAGCTATGAAAGACGACCGAGCTCGTGTTCAAATTGCCAAAATGAGCATTTTCGGCTTATTGGAAATATCGCGTCAGAGAATGCACTCTTCATTTATGGAAAGCAATTACGAGCCTTGTCCGTATTGTCACGGTCGGGGTGTGATGCGTACTATTGAGTCCGGTGCAACACTGATTTTACGCTCAATAGAAAGCGAGGGCGTGCGTACTTCCGGAATCAAGCTTACAGTCAGTATGCCGGTTGATTATGCAACGTATTTACTCAATCATAAACGCAAACAATTATCTGCTTTGGAAGATACTTATGCCTTGCAAATCATAATTGCAGGAGATATATCTATGAAAGATGTTTCTGACTTTAAGATTGCTCGTGAAAAATTACCGACAGCAGTGTCTACACCAAAAGAAGTTGCGGCAACTTGCTATGAAGAGGAAAACGCCGAATATGAAGAAACTGAAAATACGGCAGAAGAATCTATTGAGACTGAAAATACCGACCGCCGCTTTCGTTTCAGACGTAACAATCGGGGACGCAAAATGCGTCGCGGTAATTTGGCTGATAACAGTCCGGAAAGAACAGCATCTGCGACTTCTGAGGAGCCGAAATCGGAGAAAAAATCTTGGTGGCAAAGATTGCTCGGCTGAGCATATTTACAATCTTATTACTTTGGTTATCGACCGGATGTTTTTGCCGACCGGCCGTTGCTGAAGGTTTTACGCTTATTTCTGATGCAGAAACCCAAAATTATCTGGCTGATGTGCTAAGGCCTCTATTTAAAGCGGCAAACTTAGCTTTTGACCCTAACAAAATCTATATTGTGCGTGATAATTCACTCAATGCCTTTGTCAGTGACGGAAATAATATGTTTGTACATACCGGAACTTTGATTGAGGCAAAAAATACAAATGAACTTTCCGGAATTTTGGCTCACGAAACCGGACATATTTTGGGCGGACATATTGTCCGGCAAAAAATAAAAATTCAGAAAATGCGCTATATGATGCTCGGCTCTATGATAGCAGCAGGAGCGGCTGCTGTCTCTACCGGTCGCGGAGATGCGGCAATGGCTGTTGTTTTAGGCTCACAAAGTTCGGCTCTTAATAGTTTGATGCATTATCAGGTACAAGAAGAACGCAGTGCCGATGAAAGTGCCGTAAAGTTATTGCGGCAAACGCAGCAATCTCCTCAAGGATTGCTTAATTTTATGAATAAAATCAAACAGAAAAACATTTTAAGCGGTTTGGAAGAAAATGCCTATTTTCGCACTCACCCGCTAACAACCGAACGTATGGCGCATTTCAAAGAAGCAACAAAAAGTAATAATTTTGGCACAGCTCATAAATCAGATTCCGAATTTTTAATGATTAAGGCAAAATTGGCGGCATTTTTGCTGGAAAAAGATAAGGTTGCCAGAATGTATCCGCCAACTGATAGTTCTGCACCTGCTCAGTACGCCAACGCTATTTTGGCATTCCGCTTCGGAAACATTACACGTGCGCTGAGTCTGATTGACTCTCTGTTGCTGAAACAGCCGACAAATCCGTATTTTTATGAGCTAAAAGGACAATTTTTATTTGAAGGAGGTCAAGTCAAAAAGAGTCTTGAATCTTATAAACGCGCCTTGCAACTTTTGCCGAACAATTACTTATTACAAACCAGTTTAGCACATGCTTTATTGGAGAGCTCTCCTAACAAAGAAACATTGCAATACGCTATCGGCTTATTGCAAAAATCATTACATCAAGTCAACACCCCTTTCGGATGGCAATTATTGGCTCGAGCTTATGATATGAACAAACAACCTGCCGCATCTTATTATGCGGCAGCAGAATACAGCTATTCTGAAGATAATCCGGAAACAGCCAAGCGACAACTGAACAACGCTCGTAAGGCCGGTGCGGATAAATCTTTGTTATTAAAAATATCCGACTTAGAACAACGTATCAAACAAGACAAAGATGATGAATAGTACATCTTTGAGCATAAAATCAACTTATTTACCGATATATCCGCACAATCTACTTGCTGACAGGAGCATCACGATATAAAAAGCGGTCTACTTCAAGTTTAATAGGGTCTGATGGTGGTTTTAAGGAGCACAACCCCCGGTCTTTGATTCTTTTGAACAAAGTTGCGTCTGCTTCTAAAGTTTCCGGTGTAGAATGTGTTTCAATAATATGCGTAACACCTTTTTCATCAACAATACGCTCTGCTTCCATCTCGTCAATCAAATGTAAATACGAACCGACAAGTCGCGGGCGATATGCATCGCTGACCGAACAAAGTATACTATAATCTCGAAAATAAATATCAGCAACAGACACAGTATTTTTCAGTTCAATCAGACAAACATTATTTTGATGTTTTGCCTTCAACCCGGTTCTGGCCTGCATACTTCCACGCTGAACAATATTTTCGTCTGCGGAATACGAACCGTTTTCATTTTGACATTCTGCCAAAGCAAACAACATTCCGGTACTGTCATATTTATTTTCATAGCGATACTGAGCCTTATCTAAATTGGTAAGCAACAACCATTTCATATCATCGTGGTCATCTATATTTTGTAACAATCGCTTATTCACCGGCATTTCAAAACCGAAATATTTAATCCGACACATTTTTCCATCTTCTGCTGTGCCGATAACTTGTATTTCATCTTCAAGTGTAGATGTTTTACGAGTTTCCGTCGCCGGTTTGCAACTTTTCAGAGCTGTAACAAATTCGTCAGATAGTTTATTACCTTCATCTCGTGCTGCCTTAATTTCATCTTTTGTCGGCTGAATATGCCGCTCGACACAAGAATGGTCTTTTAATATTGCCAAAGTTGTATCAAACAAATTGCCGGAAAAACTCACAGCCTCATTACAACCGCTGCAATCTTGTTCACTTGGTGTCGGTAACGTAATAACATATTCTTCGGTTGATTTATCTTTCATAGCGTTCAAAAGTGCCACTCGCTGAGCTTCATCAAGACGACAATTAAATCTGGTTTCTCCTTTTCCCAATGCACTAATCCTAACACGAATTCTGCAAAACCCGTGTTTTATACCATATATTTGCAATTCTGAATTTATTTTTGTTTTACCGGCAAAATCACCCAAATGCGCATAAGGAGTATTTTCCAGCGGAATTTCGGTTTTATACTCAGAACAATGTTCAACCGCGCTCATAACCTCATCCGAAAAATCATATAATTTAGTTTCTTGCGGCACAAATTTAGGCATAACCTTAGCACTTGCATTTGCAGATATTACCAATACACATAAACTTAAATATAATCCCCATCGTTTCATTTGTCACTCCTCAATTATTTCTGCCGATAAATTTTTCAGACGACAATACTCATTTGCTCGTAATATATCAATCAACTGCAAATCAAATTGTTTTGTTTGTTCGGTTGTTTCCATATTTTGCCAATCGATTTTATCATCAGTTTCTTTAACATCTTCAAAGTCATCATCTGCATCTTCTTGATTTGCACTTTTTTGTTCCTGATTTTCTTTTTCGAGCAAGCTGACATAAGGCTCAATCATAGTTTCAAGCTCATCTTCAGGAATATTACAAACAATACCGTAGTCCGTTACATTATCTTGCATACGCAAAACATTTTCCAATTCCAATCGGCAAGAATCTTCATAAAAAGCAGAATTCCAACCGGAAATAACCTCAGTATTATGCCCATAATCTATATTTACTATACGGCGTGTACGTAGTTGCGGAGATTGCGCACACGCTGCTAAAGCAAACAAAACTCCGTCATATCTGTATCCTTTAGAAGAATTGTATTGTGCAACATCTTGATTTACTATTAAATCTTCAATATCATCAAATGTTTGCAAGTTTGCCAACATATTTTGCGGCACATACAAATCAAAATGCTTATACACCAAATGACATCTATCTTCATTCCAACCGGTGATTTCTATATTTTCTTCATTAAAAGATTTATGATATCTAGCTGTTTGTGGTTTGCAATTAAGCAAAGACGCAACAAAATCCTGTGGTAACATTCGCGCACGAACATGAATTTCGGCCTGTTCTTCCGCAGAAAGCGGAAATACCTTCATCTGACACCCCAGTTGGCGCATTTTCAGCAATTTTACCATCATTTTTTTGCCGGTCAATGTATTTTGTGTGGATATAATTTTTACATTACCGTTTTCATCTGTAATTTTTTGCTGAGACGATATAAATGTTTCCGTAATTGGCTGCTGATTTGGGTCTTTCAATGCGTCCACCAACTCTTTACGTTGTTCAGTATTTAATAGGCAATCGTACATATTATCCGGTTCAGTATGGCCATATTGCACTAACATTCGGCACAAATCATTTTGCAATCCCCAAACATCTAAAGAAGCAACAAAATCCATATTTTCGAAATTATTATCAAACATTTTTTGCAAACTTGTACTATGTGACGTAAAATCTTCGTGAAAGAAATCACAATGTTCAACTGCGCTCAACAATTCTTCTTTAAATATCGGCTCGCCAATATCCGTTTGCGGAGTATTTGTGTTTACATAATCCTCCGCCACGCACACGGATTAACTCAGCAGACATATACCGGCACAAAGACAACAAAACCATATCGTCAAACACTGAAAAATTTTCATATGTTATCTCCAACTATAATAATCTTATAGTATAATGCGTAATTTTATTTTATTTGTAAAGAGTAAAATCAATCAGTCAGCAAAAAAGCCGACGGACATAAATGACCGACGGCTTTTTAGTAGCGTAAATTTTAACGATTGTTGATTTCATCTGCAAGCCATTGATAGATACGTTGCATCTTTTCATTGCCGATTGCTACCATATCTTCGGGATTCCACTGCACACATAGAATGTGTCTGGATTCCAGCCCCCAAGCCTCGGGAGTGCCATCATTAGCCTCAGCATAAATATCCAACGGAAGTTCTCCCGTGCAATGATGCTTTCTCCACTCCTCGCGCTGGACGCGGACAGGAGCCAAAAGTTCGTGATGATGAGAATTCACAAAGAACTGATTATCGCCATCAAAAATCTGCGCCAAGGGCGTATTGGCAAAAACATTCAGACGATGGGCCTCAGATTTGCGAGTATTATGCTCAATCGGAGTTTCCACACAGTCAAAACTACGATAGAGCTTGAGTCCAATCTCTGCGGCAATCAATTGTGCTCCGGAGCCGATTCCTAACATAGGCAAATGACTATACAGAGCCAGACGAACACACTCGCAATAAGCCTTTTGCTGTATAGATGCAAAGTCACCGAAATTTTTTGCACCTACATAATACCGTTCTGGCTTTTCAAACACACCATCAGGAAGCAACACCCCCTTGCACCATTGTAGTTGAACCGAGCAGTGATGGCAGGTTAAAAAGATGATTCTGACACCGGTCTTAGCCAGAGCCGAAACCTCATTCCACCTACTAGTATAGCAATCACCGCTACGCCCCATTAACATTCCCACAACAGGAGCCAAAATCGTCGGAGCCTTACAACCCAGACGATGATATTGCTCGTCCGTAAGCTCAATCTGAGGAATAACCTCCTTCTTGATAAAGCAATTAATTACCGAATCTGCCACAAAAAATGTTTTGGAAACAGATTCAAACTGCAAATAATACTTTTCCATAAGCAATTTGTTTTTGTAAATAAGTAAATAATATATCAAATATTCTGTCTGTAGAGTTCATTTTACCATTTGCAACAAATTTGTCAATCTTTTTTCAAAAATCTTACATAAAATATTTTCTACAATTTTTAACACAAAAAAAGACACATTTTCGTGCCTCTTTTTGCCATCAAAACTATCCATCTTTTGCTATACGTTGAACAAAAAGTTCATCAAATCGCCATCGCGAACTTGATATTCTTTACCCTCCGAGCGAATTTTACCGGCATCTCTGCACCCTTGTTCACCGCCAAATTTAACATAGTCGTCATAGGAAATCGTTTCCGCCCTGATAAATCCGCGTTCGAAATCGGAGTGAATAATACCGGCACATTGCGGTGCTTTCATTCCCTTAACAAACGTCCACGCCCGCACTTCTTTCGGACCGGCCGTAAAATATGTTTGTAAACCGAGCAAATTGTATCCGGCGTGAATAATCTTGGCCAAACCGGTTTCTTCCAGCCCCAGAGCCGATAAAAACTCTGTTTTTTCTTCTTCACTTTCAAGCTGAGCCACTTCGGACTCAATTTCGGCGGAGATAACCACGCTTTCGGCGCCTTCTTCTTGAGCCATTTTTTCCACCGCAGCAGAAAACGCATTTCCCTTTGCCGCCGAGCTTTCATCCACATTGCACACATAAAGAACCGGCTTAGAAGTCAGTAATTGCAGCATTTTATAGCATTTATACGCTTCTTTATCCGCCGCATCCGGAGCCGCCGAGCGTGCCGGCTTTCCTTGTTTCAAAGCCTCGATAATAGGCTCGATTACTCTAACATTGACGGCAGCATCTTTGTCGCCGGCCTTAGCTTTTTTACGCAGATTATCAATACGTTTTTCAAGCGATTCCAAATCGGCAATCATCAGTTCGGTCTTGACTATATCAGCATCACGCACCGGATTGACGTTGCCTTCAACGTGCGTGATGTTATCATCTTCAAAACAGCGTAAAACATGGATAATTGCGTCAGTTTCGCGAATGTTCGCCAAAAATTGGTTACCTAAGCCTTCCCCTTTTGACGCGCCTTTAACCAAACCGGCAATATCCACAAACTCAAGCTGTGTCGGCACCACATTTTTCGGCTGAACCATCTCAACCAACTTATCAAGCCGTTTATCCGGCACTGCCACGCGACCGGTATTCGGCTCAATCGTGCAAAACGGGAAATTTGCTGCCTGAGCCGCAATTGTTTGTGTTAACGCATTAAAAAGTGTTGATTTGCCGACATTCGGCAACCCGACGATTCCGCAATTAAATCCCATATTTTTTCTCCGTTAATATTCAAATTGTCACCTTTATAATCGCTTTAAGCTAACATTGCAAGCGCTATTTTTTACCCGTCCGGAATTTTTCGAGTTGCAAAAAAATAAAAACTACATTATCTTTAGCGTTGAAAAATAAAAAAGGAGGAAAATATGTCTTTAGGTTTACCTGAAATTATACTGATTTTGATTGTTGCTCTTTTATTGTTCGGCGGAAAACGCATTCCCGAGTTGGCACGTGCCTTGGGAAAAGCTCAGGGAGAATATCAAAAAGCCAAAGAAACTTTAGAAAATGAAGTCAGCGAGTTCAAATCTGAAGTTGCTAAGGCGGCAAAAGCTGAAAATACTGCTAAATCAACAACTTCAAAAACAGCAACCCCAAAAAAGGCTACTGCTAAAAAAACCGCAGTAAAAAAAGCGGCCGCTAAAAAAGTCGATAAAACTCAAGCAAAATCTAAAGCCTAATGCCAAATACCGAACAAGAAGAAACTTTGATTTCACATTTGGAAGCACTTCGCGCAACATTGCTTAAATGCTTTGCATCATTGGCAATTATGTTGGTGCCGATGTTTTTGTTTGCCCCTTATTTTATGAATTTACTGATTAAAGTAATGTTGCAAAATACACCGCTAACACTTAACTTTTATGCCCCGATGGAAGTATTTATATTGCAGCTTAAAACAGCTTTAGTGCTTGATATTTTGATATGTTTTCCGTATATAGCCAAGCAGGTATGGGATTTTGTATCGCCGGCATTGTATGAAAACGAACGGTACTTTATAAAATCTCTGGTTTTTAGCTCAAGTTTCTTGTTTATAATTGGGGTATTGTTCTGTTTGTTTTTTATTTTGCCGCTTGTCATACGTTTCGGTATGAGTTTTGTAACCGATAACCTCCGGCCGTTGTTTGGGATTTCTAATCTCATTACGTTAGCACTCTGGCTCTCCATCGTGTTCGGATTGATGTTTCAATTTCCGCTTATAACGTATGCGCTGATAAAATCAAATATTGTAACATACCAAACTATGCGCCACAAACGCCCGTATATATTTTTGGGAATTTTAGTGCTTTCGGCTTTGCTTACGCCGCCTGATATTGTAAGCCAGCTTATGCTGTCTTTGCCTACATACGGACTGTTTGAAATCGGTTTATTCTTTGGAAAAAAATAAAAAAATATTTGACTTATAGTAACCTCTAAATGTTAATCTAAAATAGATTTTTATTTTTTATAGGAGAATATTGCTATGAACAGACGCGAATTTTTAATGAGTACACTCGCTGCTTTTGCGCTTGCATCCTTGCCTAAATTGACATTGGCTGAAAGTATTGCCGTATCCGACGCGGTAAAAAAACAAATCAACAATAATAACAAACTCGGTTTCGGATTTATGCGCCTGCCGTTGAAAGACCCGAACGACCAAACTTCGATTGACTATGAACTATTAAATAAAATGGTCGATAAATTTATGGAGCGCGGTTTTACTTATTTTGATACGGCTTGGATGTATATGGGTTATGAAAGCGAAATTGCCATCCGCAAAGCCGTGGTTGAACGTAAACCGCGTGATAGCTTTACCGTTGCCAGTAAAATGCCTATCGGTATGGTGAAAAGTGCCGAAAACATGGAAGAAATATTCAATAAACAGCTTGAAAAAACCGGTCTTGAATATTTTGACTATTACCTTGTTCATAATGTTAATGCCGGTACTATGCCGAATGTCGAAAAATATGACCCGTTTAAATTCATAGCTGAAAAGAAAAAGGAAGGCAAAATCAGACATATCGGTTTTTCTTTCCACGATAATGCCGAGTTGTTGGAAAAAATCTTAAAAGAACATCCGGAGGTTGAATTTGTGCAGTTGCAAATTAACTATATCGACTGGGACAATCCGACCATTCAATCGCGCAAATGCTATGAAGTGGCGCAGAAATACAACTTGCCGGTAGTAGTTATGGAACCGGTTAAAGGCGGCAGTTTGGCACAAGTTCCGGAGAATGTCGAAAAAATCTTCAAAGATGCCGAACCTGATATGTCGGTTGCTTCGTGGGCAATCCGTTATGCCGCGAGTCTGCCGGGAGTGCGCACGGTTTTGAGCGGTATGACCACTATGGAACAATTAGAAGACAACACAAGCTATATGCAAAATTTCAAACCGCTGACCGCAGAGGAGAATAAAACCATTGAGGCAGCAATAAAAGAACTTCATGCCGCGATTGCCATTCCGTGTACGGCTTGCCGCTATTGCGTTGAACATTGCCCGATGAAAATTGATATTCCGAGTATGTTTGCGCTTTATAATGCCGAAAAACAAGACTCAAAAGACAAACCTTTCAGAGTTCAGCGGGTATACTACAACAATTTGATTACTCATTCCGGCAAGGCCTCGCAATGCGTGCACTGCAAATCTTGTGAAAAACATTGTCCGCAGCATATTGTGATTAACGAGTGGATGACTAAAATTGCCCAAACATTTGAAGGATAAAATTAAGTGTCTGACGTTTATTCGGATATAGGTTTTGCTAAACTCGACTTGAGTCGCAAAGAAAGAACCGGTCAGCCGGAAACAATTTATTGCGCCGGAAAAACCAAGGAACAACTACTGAAAATTCTGCAAACTTTTCAAGAAAAAAATATTGCTGTAGTCGGCACGCGCTGCTCTCCGGAACAATATGAGTTTGTTAAAAACAGCAATTTACCTTTGCAATATGATGAACTGTCGCACATTCTGACACTCGGCGAATCTCAAAAATCGTCATTATGCGGAAAATTAGCAATTTGTGCCGCCGGCACTGCCGATTTACCGGTGGCAGAAGAAGCGGCAAAAGTTGCGGAATTTTTCGGTGCGCAAGTCTGCCGGCAATATGATGTCGGCATTACCGGTTTGCATCGTTTGCTTTCAAAAATTGAGGAAATCCGTGCGGCTGATGTAATTATTGCCGTTGCCGGTATGGAAGGTGCGTTGGCAAGCGTTATTGCCGGACTTGTAAAAGCGCCGGTGATTGCCGTTCCGACGTCGGTCGGATATGGGGCATCTTTCGGCGGACTTGCTCCGCTGCTGACCATGATTAACTCCTGTGCCGAAGGAATCTCGGTTGTCAACATTGATAATGGTTTCGGTGCTGCAGTTCAGGCCTGCCGAATTTTGCGTTTGTTAGGAAAAAACAATGACTAAATACTTATACTTTGAAGGTGCTTGCGGTATTTCCGGCGATATGACGGTCGCTTCTTTGCTGGATTTGGGGGCAAACCGCGAAAAATTGGATAAAGCCATCGAAAGCTTGCACTTAGACGGCTTTCATTATCATGTTGAGCGCAAAAACTCTTATAGCATAGCAGGACTTGATTTTGATGTGCATTTACACCATCATGACGAGCCACACGAAGAGCATTATCATGAACGTCATGGACACGAGCATGGGCATCATCACGAACACGAACATCATCATGAACATCGTCATTTGCACGATGTTTACGAGATTATTGAGCGCGCGGAAATGAATGATAAATCACGCGAATTGGCAAAAAAAATCTTTCTTATCGTTGCTGAGGCAGAAGCCAAAGCACACGGTGTACCGGTGGAAGAAGTGCATTTTCATGAAGTGGGAGCGATTGATTCGATTGTCGACATTATCTCGGCAGCAGTGCTGCTTGATGACTTGGGCATTGATAAAGTTATCGTTACCGGATTGAGCGAAGGAAGCGGAACAATTATATGTCAGCACGGCGAATTACCGGTGCCGGTGCCGGCAGTTTTAAATATTGCCGAAACACACGGTATCGTTCTGCGCTCAACCGACAACAAAGGCGAAATGGTGACGCCAACCGGTATTGCCATTGTGTCGGCACTAAATCCGCAACATTCTCTGCCGAAAAATTACAAAATTCTTAAGTCCGGCATCGGCCTCGGAAAACGCGACTTTGGGCACGCTAACTTTTTACGCACCATGATAATAGAAGACACTGTCGACAACGATGAGGTTTATGTTGTTGAAAGCAATATTGATGATTGCTCGGCGGAAATGCTGGGGTTGGCAATGGAAAAATGCTTTGAAGCCGGTGCTTATGATGTGCATTATGAGCCGTGCTATATGAAGAAAAACCGTCCGGCCTATATTTTGCGAGCGATTGTTGCGACAGACAAACTTGATGCGGTAGAATATGCGGTTTTGAAATACACCACAACCATCGGTCTGCGCAAATATCCGGTGGACAGGACGTGTATGCAACGGCAAAAAATCAATGTTAATACGCCGTTCGGTAAAGTTGAAGTTAAAGTTTCGACTTATAAAGACATCGTACGTTGTCAACCGGAATTTGAGAGCGTTAAAGAACTGGCTGAAGCAAGCGGCAAAGATTTTCAACTTGTCTATAATTTAGCGCAAAACACGGCAATGAAAGAGTTTATGAAATAATGAACGATTTGCAGAAAAAACTTGAAAAATTAAAGAGTTATTTCAAAGAACTCGGCTCGGTTGCCGTAGCTTTTTCCGGCGGTGTCGATTCTACGTTTATGCTGGCTGTTGCTGCCTCTGTTTTGCCGCAAGACAAGGTTTTGGCCGTAACAGTGGTTTCTGATTTTATTCCCGAGCGTGAGAAAGCGGAGGCGGCAGATTTTTGTGCGCAGCGAAAAATAAAACAAGTTATTTTGCCGGTTGATGTATTAAAAATCGACGGTGTAGCGCAAAACCCGAAAAATCGCTGCTATCTCTGCAAATACGCATTATTCGGCGAAATAAAAAAAATTGCCGCCGAAAACAGCATTAAATACGTTTGCGAAGGGTCTAATATTGACGATATGAGCGATTATCGCCCCGGAATGAAGGCTATTGCGGAACTCGGCATAAAAAGTCCGCTTCGCTATGCCAAAATGACTAAGCAAGACATTCGGAATTTATCCGCACAAACAGGGCTTAAAACGTGGAATAAGCCGTCATTTGCCTGCTTGGCTTCGCGCTTTGTTTATGGCGAAAACATTACCGCAGAAAAGCTGAAAATGGTAGAAAAAGCCGAACAATTTTTATTCGATTTGGGGTTTAAACAACTGCGGGTACGCATTCACGGACTTTTGGCGCGGATTGAAGTTTTACCGGAAGATTTAGCTAAGGTTATGAACAATCGAGATAAAATATACGCTAAGTTCAAAGATTTAGGTTTTAGCTATATCACGCTTGATTTGCAAGGCTTTCGCTCCGGTTCGATGAATGAAACGGTTTTGAAAAAGAAGAATTAGAAAAATTATTATGTGTAACAAAAATAAAGGAGAAAACTTTATGAAAAAAATTACTGTTTTAACTATTATGATGTTGGTTGCAGCATCTTCGGCGTGGGCAGCGGAAAATTCCACTGCACAGATTACATTAACGGCGTTGTGGTGGGCGGCATTTTTGACTGCCGTTATCCATACAATTACCGGTCCTGACCATTATCTGCCGTTTATTGCCATTGCAAAAAGCCGAGATTTTTCACTGAAAAAAACCCTGTTCTGGACTTTTATCTGCGGACTTGGACACATCGGCAGCGCGCTCATAATTGCGCTCGGCTTTGTTTATTTGTCGCATTGGCTCACGGACAGTCAATTTGCATGGATTGAAGACAATCGCTCCGATGTATCGGCTTATGCACTGATTGGTTTGGGCGGTGCGTATTTGTTATGGGCACTGCGCCACAGATGGCTGCATCACACGGGCAAAGCACATCATCACGGTCTTTTGGAGCATGGAGGTAAAGACTTGCAAGACAAAAACATAACCGTTTGGGTGATGTTTATTATTTTTGTTTTAGGTCCGTGTGAAGCATTATTGCCGATTTTGACGGCATCGAGTGTTATGGGAATTTCTGCTGTTGTCAGTTCTACCATAATTTTTTCGATTGCCACCATAGCAACAATGTTAGTAGCAGTAACCTGCGGCTATTTAGGTTTGGAAGCTCTGCGGTTCAAAAAACTTGAAGCATATGCACACGAGCTTGCCGGTGCTACTATTATGGCTTGCGGAATTGCGATTTTGTGCGGTTTATAAATCAGCATAGCTCAAAAAAACAAAGCGGAGGAATTATCCTCCGTTTTGTTTTGTGTTTTTAAAGTCAAACGAAATAATCTTTGCCTGCGGTTTCAATGGTTGAACCATACATTCAGCATTTTTATTAAACAAAAACGCCGATTTTGCCTGTTCAAGTTCGAGTTTGCCATCTGCGTTTTGTAACACTTTGTAGTAGTAACCATTGTTTTTAAATATAGCTCCTACTGGCAACTCGTCACGCGAAAAATGCAAAATGTCAAATTCCTCCAAATAATGGCGGTCTTCATCAAATACCGGAACATAATTTGTTCCTTCTTTGTATGATAAGCCCCAACACGTCAGCTCATAATTTTTGCCATTTCTGTCAAAAGTGTAGAAGTTGGCTAGAAAAATCTCATCAGGAGCTTTATTTTTATAAAGCTGACGTTCAATATCTTCAACGATGCGCTGAGTAGGATAAGCTTGCAATCGACGAATTTGTAAATTCTTGCTTTGCATCGTATACAAAAAATACACATTGCGATTATAGCAAAAAACATCATAATCCGGCCGAATCAAAATTCTGGTTGCAACCTTACTCAAATCATCTTCTTGCCATTCTTGAAGTTCATAAAACGCTCGTTGATAATGATAAACGCCCTGTTCAGCCAAGTTGGCATCCATCCAGACAATATGTTCTCTGCCACTTTCGGTTTTAAGACGCACCAAGACAGCATTATCACTGTTCAGACACATATCAGCATGCGCTTTGCAATAAACAATACACATATCATCTGCCTGACAAGAGGAGTTAAATAAATTCAGTTTTGCCATAATGTAATATTTTAATTATATCTGTTTAATATATTTGTATATTGCATTGTAGCGCATTTTTACATTTTGTCAAATAAAAAATGAACGATAGCCATAATTAGCTCTCGTTCATTTTTGAGTGCAAGCTATGCCTGTTTTCTGATTTGTCTCCACGCCTGCATAGGGCTCATGGCAAGGTACAGTCTGTCAACTTCGTCTTTTTGAAGTTCATACCAGATTCCGTTTGCGGAAAAGCGTTTTTTCGGCGTAACACCAAAATAGACAACATTGTCAAAATCAATCTCTCCCAGTTTCAGCCTGTCGCGAAAATCTACATACATCAGCGTGTAGGGTTTTTCTGCTCCCAAGGTCTTGATAAGCCAAGCGCCTGAAAGATACTTCCCTGTCGTGCTATACATCTGGATAAGCTCCACCGTGACGACATTGAGTTCCAGAAGTTCACAGGCATTGCGCACCGTATCTTCATCAGGAAGAATCGTCAGCATGCGAATCTCCATCTCTTTGGCCTTATTAAGGCAAATTCGATAGAAATATTCCCCACAGCGCAGCAACTCACCGGCTTTAACCGGATGTGTTGGCATGCAGTTCATCTCAGATGCTGTAGTCTCACCTACAAACACAGGAAGTGTCGCAATAACCCTCCCATTGTGCCTACTGGTCCAGACAACTTGCAGTTTGTTACTCGGTAGTGTCACCCGTTCTAGTGACACAAAGCCCATTTTTCCAACCCTCGTAAAGGCTTTAACAGCCTCTCTTAGCGAGGGAATTGCACAACTTTTGCCAACAGGCAGTGTGCAACGGTTGAAAGACATTTTTTCCATATATAAAAAATAAGATAAGATATTATAACCTTACCTTATTATTTTCTTTTTGTCAAACACTTTTTAGACAAATTATGATATTTTTTTAATGCCGCATATTATGACTGCCGTGATGACGGTCATGTGAATGTTTTTTTGTTGCGTGATGTATCGGCGCTGCATGATGATGCTGTTGCGGATGATGCCGAAAATGGCTATAATGCGGACGTGGCCGATACGAACGATGGTGTCCGCCATAATAGGTTACTATCGGCTGTTCATAAACCACCGTTGTTGCAGGATACCCATAGGTTGCGGTAGAATAGCTATAAGTTGAAGCAGCCGGCACACTATACGCCGTATCATAATACAAACCATCATCAACAACATAACAGCCACTTAGACCTAAACATAACAAAATTGCATAAATTTTTTTCATTTTTTTCTCCTTTTTCTGGTATATTTAAATTATGCCTAAAAAAATCATACAAGTAAATAAAAATTACAAAATTTTGGTATGTATAAGTAAAAAATTATCCGCTTTTGGTATGTATAATTATATTTTGCGTCATAAAATATAAAAAAGACGCGAAATGAAGCATAAAATATTTGACAAGTGCAAAATTTTGCCGTATATAACGCAGAGAATTGTAAGATTGCTTCATCGTCTAATGGTAGGACAGCGGATTCTGACTCCGTCAATCTTGGTTCGAGTCCAGGTGAAGCAGCCAAAACACTTCAAAGCCCTGATTTTTCAAGGGCTTTTTTCATTTTTTTAAATATCGTGTTCTCAAAACTGTGCTACTTTAGTGAGACATTTTTGATGAAGAGAACATACAGATTATACCTACGCAATGGAATGTATTATGTTCGGTTTGCTGTCCCGAAATCAATAATTTCGCTTGTAGGAAAAAGAATAATACGCTATTCTCTTGGAACAAGAGATTTTAATAAGGCTTTGATTCAACTAAATATAGAGTCAGCAGCCTTTGACGGATTTATAGAGGGAATAGAACAGATGCGTATTGAGAAAGACAAATTATACTTATCAGATAATGACTTACAAGCCTTTATTTTGGCTCGTATGGAAGAAGTTTATACATTATATACGCGTAATAGATTGGGTATCAAATTGCAGAAGTTTGGCTATGATAAAGTCAAATGGATTGATGCTGATAATGATGACAGAAAAACTGCGTGGAGTAAAATAGAGAATCGGTATGCTAAATACCTATTGAATGAAGCCAAGCACAATAGCCAATTTGCTGATATTGCTAACAAATTAAACACAGGAGAGATTCATTTTGCTTCTATAACTTCCAAAAATGAAGAAAATCAAGAACATAAACAATGGGGAGACCATTTATATCGTGTGCTTCGTAGAATTGAATATCATACTCAACAAATGTTTGATTCCATTGTCAATAACCAACCTTATACAGAACAAGATGGATATATTAACGACTTGATAGAAACTGTTAGAAATCGTAAAAATAGTAAATTAGTGAAAGCACAAACAGAGATTGAGTTAGATTGGAAGGTTGTGTGGAAAGATTTGAGAAAGAGCAAAGAAACAGGTAGAAAAACCGTAAAACCTAAAACTCTTGATACAATGGATACACGATTAAATAAAATATTTTCAATATTAGGTAAGTCTAATCTACATCAAATCACAGATGAAGATGCTAAAAATCTACGCAAACAACTATTAGAGATGAAAAAAACAGATGGAAAGTTTTATGGTGAAAGAGCTTTAAATGGGTATATCAGTCATTATAACGAAATAATAAATTATGCGGTTGATAATTTTAAATTGAAAGAATGTCATTTATTGAAGTTTTTGCCTAAAAAGGAAATAAAAAAAGAAGAAAAACCAAGGATTCCATTTACAGAACAAGTTCTTATCAAAATCTTTTCAAATAAAGATTATTTAAAGAAGAGATATAATTTTGCGGACTGTCCCAAATTTTGGATTCCTCTGATTGCTTTGTATTCAGGAGCAAGATTGAGCGAAATATCTCAACTTAAAATAAGTGATGTATTTAAGGATACGAATATTGGTAAGTATTGTCTTAAAATAACCACATTGGATGAAAAAGGGAATCAGGTTAAAGACTTAAAAACCAAAAATGCTAAAAGAATTGTTCCTATACATCCGAAACTTATTGAGTATGGCTTCATAGATTTTTGGAAACAAATTAAGAAAATGTCAGCCCATAGACACGAATGGTGCGAGATACATTCAAAGAAAACAAAAAAAGTTAATACAAAAGAAGGTTCCAAAATATACCATTACGAATATGATGAAACTAACCTATTTTTCACCTTAAATATTGTTAAATATGGAAAAAATAGTGGTAAGGTTTCAAAATGGTTTAATAATTTATTGATAAGAGATAATTTAAAGAAAACTGACTTAGATGAAGAGCAAGTGTTTCACTGTTTCAGACACACTTTTGCTTCTGCTATATATAACAAGAACAAAGGACTTTCTTATATAGATATAGAAAAAACAATGGGATGGGCTACGGAAAGTATGACAAAGGTATATATTCACCCTACGCTGGAAAAAATAAAAGACATTGTTTATAGCGTTTCATATCCGAAATTTGAGCGTAAGGTGAATACTTTACTTCTACCTGATAAAAATAAATCCAAAGTTTTTGATAAGTAATATACCATAAAATCAGGCCATACCCACATTTTACACCTAAAAAAGTGTAAAATCTAAATTATTTTACTTGACAATTTTACACTTGTAAAGTAATATCTTAAATATAGATTTTACATTACAGGAGATATGACAATGATTTTTAATTATATTAGAGTTTCAACCATAGGCCAGAATACAGATAGACAGTTAATAAATGTTGCTTGCGACCGTGTCTATGAAGAAAAAATAAGTGGTAAGGATACAAATAGACCTGAATTACAAGCGATGCTTTCTAATATCCGTTCTGGTGATGTGGTTAATGTTCATTCTATGGATAGATTGGCGAGAAATACCCGTGATTTACTCAATCTGGTGGAAGAAATTACTTCAAAAGGTGCTACGATTGTCTTTCATAAAGAGAACTTGACATTTAAAGGTAATGAAAAACAAGACCCTTATCAAAAAATGATGATGACGATGCTTGGAGCGGTGGCTGAACTTGAAAGAGCCATTATATTGGAACGCCAAAGAGAAGGAATCGCCATCGCTAAAAGCAAAGGAAAATATAAAGGTGGTAAAAATAAACTCTCTGATGAACAGGTGTCGGAATTAAACAACCTACATAAACAAGGGGTTGCAATCTCTCAAATAGCCAAGCAGTTTAAAATCACCAGACCTACAGTTTATAGTTATCTTAAATCCTAATCATTAAAAGCCGTGAGTATGTTTCACGGCTTTACTTTTACCAGCCCATACGGCGTAAAAATCGTCTTAATGTCATTTTTTGACAGCCCATAATACGGGCAATCTGATTTTTTGATATTCCTTTATCTAACAATTTTCTGATTCTTTTAGCGTTTTTTGATAATTTTAACCTTTTGGCTTCTGCTCCATATGGACGACCAAGCCTTTTTCCATTGGCTTTTAAATTATCTAATGATGATTTTGTGCGTTGGCTGATTAGATTTCTTTCAATCTGGGCTGAAAGCCCAAAAGCAAAGGCTAATACTTGGGATTGTATATCATTGCCTAAATGATAATTTTCTTTTATAGTTATTACCTGACAATTTTTATTTAAGCAGGTTTGAAGAATCCCCATAACTTCAAGCAATGACCGTCCTAATCGTGAGATTTCTGTGGCAATAAGTATATCACCTTCTTTTAACTTATCCAATAATTCTCCTAACTTTCTGTTTTTGAGGGATTTTCTTGAAGATATTGTTTCTTCAATCCATTCATCAATCTTCATATTATTTATTTTTGCATATTCTGAAATATCTCGTTCCATAGCGTCATAAGATTGTTTTGGAGTGCTGACTCTGATGTATCCGTAAATCATTTTAAATGTTCCTTCTGTTTTTAAATATTTATCAAAAATTTCAATGAGTTATAATTCAAAAACTGGGGCATATTAAACGAACGATTAAATCAACCCAGTTTTTACAGATTCTCACAGGTATTTTGAGATTGATATTTTGAGAATTAAAATCTGCTGTATATATTGAAAATACTATGATTCAACGAGTTTAGGTATGAAATAGCGGTGGTATTGCTTTTTCTGTTTTCAACAGAGGAACATAAATGTTCGTTTATGTTATGGGTTGAACGAATCAAAATCTTAATATTTTTGGAGAAATAGAATTATGACTGTTAAATATAAACTGTTTATATACAGCACCGTCATTCCTTGTTTATTTAGTTATATACATAATGCCAATGCGTATGATTATTGGGAAACAAAAAAGCAAATAGAAGATGAAGAAACCAATGTAGCCGTCAAGAAGATAGAAAATACCTATCTAAAAATGGTTTGGGGTCAAGAAATTACTAAAAAAGAATTTGAAAATTTAGAAAAAAAATCATTTAAGGATATTAACGGAGCATCTCTTGATGATATTGAAAATAAAAAGTTTGAAGAGCGGGAAATACCAACAGATACATCTATTTATACCATTATGAATGATAATATCATATTAAAAAACAAACAAATGTTTGTTAGTGAAGGTCTTCAAAATGTTGTTTTTAGAGTAAAATATATATGTCAATCAGGGTTAGAAGTTAAAGAAGGTACTTCTACATATATGGACCAAGAATGTTATCAGCAAAAACAGCAGAAATATACAAATTGCGGATTAAGAGGTGATGAAGGTTGTATTCGTAGCATAGCAATGATGGGACAACATTATTTTGATGATTGTCAGAAAAAAAGAGAAACTACATATGAAACTTGCAATAAGGCAATCGGATTGGGATACATCAATGATACTCTGGTAGCCGTTATACCTTATGATAATTTTGAATGGCCTCAATCGCTGACAGATATACCTGTTGATGTTATTCTTAAAAAGTTAGCAGATAACTATGGCAAACCAGATTATATCATAAAAAGAAATTTTTCCTCAATGTCGGAAAAATGTCAAACCGTCAGTAGTATTATGAGACAAAATCGGATATCAATGCCGTTTTCGTGTGATGAAAATACAGAGAGTTATTTTTGGATAAACAAACCGTGGGTACAGACCATTGAAATATCATACGATAACAACAATAAACCAATCAGTATTACACGCTCTTTGGTAAATTGGGGAAATTATCAGGCCCTTGTTGAAAAACAAAAAGAAGAAAAAGCAAAGGCATTAGAAGATAGAAAAAAACAACAAGAAGAACAACAAAGAAAAATAGAAGAAGAAAAGCAA
>DEST01000064.1 GCA_002361365.1 Alphaproteobacteria bacterium UBA3307 | reverse complement strand
CTGTAGCAACTTGTGTTTGTGTAAATTGCTCCGGCAAACGACCGAAAAGTGCTACAATCAGCTGTTTTGCTTCATTAGCAGAAATATCGCCGGCAATACCAATTATAATATTTTTTTTAGTAAAATGATGTTGCATAAAACTGAGTAAATCAGCTCGAGTTAAGGCACTGATTGTTTGCGGCGTACCAAGTGCCGGACGTTCATACGGATGTCCCTTAAACATAATCTCGGCAAACTTATCCGCCAAAATACCACTAGGCTGCTCTTTATGATTACGCAAAGCCGTCTGCATTTTATTTTTGGTCAGTGCAATAAAATCGTAAGTAAAATAAGGTTTATACAGAACCGAAGTCAATAGTTTTATGGCCATATCCTTGCTTGTGGTTGGCATTTGAATAAAACCGCTGATATCGTCTGTAGCGGAACTAAAACCTAATTGCACTCCATATTCTTCACTTATATCTTTAAATTTAAGCGCATCATATTCACCGGCGCCATTAAGTAACATCTCACTCAAAAGCAAGGTCAAACCCTGCTTATTTTCTGCCTCATACGCCGAACCGGACTTTTCAAACAAAAAACTGACGGCAATAATCGGGATGGAGTGTTCTTCCAACAAATATGCCTTCATACCATCAGCTTCTATTTGCTGCACTTTGGCGGTAAAAGTTTTATCTTTCAACACCGAATGCGCCAAAATTTTATCGGTATCAATTACACTTTTGCTATGACATATTCCCCACGCCAACAACGCAAATATTGCGGCAATCACTGCGCTTATGGTATATTTGGTAAATTTATTGTGCATCAAAATCTCCGTTCGTTTGTTTTTCCGGCAACAAAACCGCCGTCATATCAGACGCGGTTTGCAAACTGTCAAATGCCTGCTGCACACTCTCCAGAGTTACGGCATTGATGTGTTGTTCATAATTTTGCACATCTTCAAGCTCAAACCCCATAGAAAGCATATAACCAATCCAATTTGCGGCTGTTTGCGGATTATCATTCAAATACACCATATTGGCAGAAATTTTGCGTTTGATTTGAGCCAATCGTTCTTCTGTCAGAGCTTTACGAGCCTTCGTTAATGCCATATTCAAAACCTGCGTTGCAGCATCCGGTGACAATGCTTTTTCCATATTAGGTGTCATAGACACTGTAAACACAGTATTTGAGCGTGTCATATAATTGTAGCTAGCGCTGACACTGACTGCCTGCCGCTGTTTCAAGACCAAATCCCGATAAAGTTCCGCCGTTTCACCGCCGCCTAAAAGTTCTGCCAAAATATCATACGCATAAATCGCTTCATTCAGCTTTTCTCGCGGCGGCAACATAAATGCACGCAACACACGCGGTGTTGCAATATGCGGCAGGCGCATTTGCAAGGTTTGCCGAAAATTATCTGTAACCGGCACCGAAGTATCGCGTTTAACCGCGCGCTTTTCCAATTTGCCGTAATATTTTTCAACCAACGGACGAACGGTCTGTGTGTCAATATCGCCGGAAAGCACAAGAATCGCATTATTCGGTGCATAATATTTGTGATAAAAATCCATTGTATCGTCGTATTTCAATGCAGTGATTTCTTCCGGCAAACCGGTAATCGGCTGACCATAAGGTGAAGTTCCCCACATCATCATACGCATTTTTTCATAAAACGGCGCAGAAGGATTGTTTTCAACAACTTGTTTACGTTCCTGAAACACAATTTTACGCTCGGCTTCAAAATCCTTTTCACTGATTTTAAGATTCTGCATTCTATCCGCCTCCAGCGCCATCAACACTTCCAGTCGACTAACATCGGCAAATTGATGATATACCGTCACATCATAACTGGTAAAAGCGTTTGAATCCGCTCCGTTTTTTTCCATAATGTGATTAAATTCATTACCGTTGACCTTATCTGTTCCGCGAAACAACAGATGTTCCAAAAGATGTGCACTTCCGCCACGGCCGCGAAATTCATCCACCGCTCCAACCTGATACCACAGCATATGTTTGACCAACGGTGCTTTGTGATTTTCCACCACCACTACACGCAAGCCGTTATCCAGCGTAAATTCTTCAGCCTTAAAAATCTTTGCATTTACCGCAACCGGCAAAAGCATCAGTAGCAAAATCCGTAAAAACTTATTCATTATTTGAGTCGCCGCTTATTTCCTGAGAATCCGCTTCTTCTTCCGGTTCTGCCTTTACCAGATTTTTAATCGGGCGAGCTTCATAATCCGGTGGCAAAATCAACGGACGATTAGTCTTTACCAATGTTTCGTCCGGACCTGTCTTAGCCATTCCCAACGTTTTTTTGGTCCATCCGCAACTGCTTAACGCCAAAACCGCAACAAGTGCCAAAACAACATAAATCTTTTTCATTTTTCTTTTATTCCTTTCTGTTGTGCATTATATAATTCCCAAAAAATCAAGATACCGGCACCGATACAAATAAAACTGTCGGCCAAATTAAATGCCGGCCAATGGTATCTGCCGATATGAAAATCCAAAAAATCAAGCACCGCACCAAAACGTATGCGGTCTGCAACATTACCAAGTGCTCCGCCGATAATCAACCCTAAAGCAATAACTTTCAGCGTACTTTTTTCTTTTATCATCCAATGTAGCAAAAACACGCACACGACCGCCGATAATATACATAATGCAACACGTCCGATGTCTCCGTGATTATTAAACATCGAAAAACTGACACCGGTGTTCCAAACTTTGACCCAATTAAAAAAATCGCCGTAAGCCACCGTTGTACCGGTTGCCATAGACGAGGCAAGCAGATATTTGGTCAGTTGGTCAGCGCAAAATGCGAAAATTATGGCGATTATGCCGAAAATCAAAATTTTTCTCCTTTTATCATCCCGCCGACAATATAATTCGAAAGTTTTTCTTTTGCTACAATTCTCTTGAAATAATCTACAAGTTTTTATGTTTAGTGCACAAAAAAAGAATCCCTTATCCTTCCGGATAAGAGATTCTTTCTTTTTTGAAGTTATGCGGCTGCATTCTGGTGTGCTCTTGCCTCCTTGACGGCAAGATACACACTGTAACGCCAGTACTCGGCCTTAAGAATGGTCAGCATTGTGTCGTTGACGGATTCAAATTCATTCTCGACAACTGCCTTGAGGTAATCCTTATCGGCAATATTCGCTAACAAGTACCTCAGAGCATTATAGTCGAGGGTATGCCCTGTCTCAGCATAGATAAGGTAATGCTCATACCCCATCTTCTGCTGCGCTTTGGAAGAAATTTCTTTCTTTCCCTTGCAGAAGTTTGTCCAATGCTGGGCAATATCTTCTGCAGAAGCAGAGGCGTATGTGACGGCATCTATATCGGCATATTCGTCCATCGTATTGCGGACGAGTTCCTTAAACCGCCTATTGTCAAACCACATGAGTTTGTTCAATAGGTTAGCGTCCGGACGCTGTTGCTTGATGAGGTTCAGCAAGACACTCTGAGGCGTAGCGTAGCCTTGATGCGCCATTTCAATAAGGATATTTGTCATAGCCTTATTGGGGGTATTCTTTTTGAAATACCTCCACAGCAGAGCGGAGTTTTCTCCTTTGCAGAGCTCGCGGATAACTCCATCTGTTAAAGGCAAACCGGCGTCAATACACTTGGCACGTTCCGCCTCATCTTGCCAGATGGCATCAATAGCTGCTTGCGACAACTGTCCGCCACTGAGCAGATTGACTTGCCCCTCGCGGCTGAATGTCTTATAGTAAGCCACCTGCGTCTTGACGCGATAATCGGCCAGAGCTTTTTTGCCCGCGAGGATGAACTCCTTATGGTACTTCATCGGCAGAATGGCAATTATCGGCGTGCACAACCAGAGGCTGGCGCGGCACATTGCCCATGTACACCACTTTACATAACTTGCAAACCTCCCCTTAACATAGTCGTTAGACTCATTAAGGCGGATGGCACAAGCTTCAGGATCTCGCAATGCCCAGACCGTACCCCAGATAGGACTGGTAATGATAAGAGCAATGCACGCCAAAGACCATGCGATGCAAGCGGTCCCTGAGATACCCAAGAGTACTCCTTTCAACACAAAGTTGAACGCACACATAACACTGTTTTTGAAATTTTTTGTTGCCATAATCTAAAATTTTTTTGGCACCCTAGTTTCCAATCGGGATGTGAATAAAAGGTTAGTCGTTCCGTGGAAACAAAGCTTTACGCTCATCCGAAACAACGCTCATCTTCAGGAATAAAGAATCTTTTACACTCATTCATAAATCGGAAGCTAAAAAAAACTTCAAAAACGACCCAAAAATAAACATAAAAACATCCCTAATCCTTAAATAAGCAAGATTAGTATATCGTTTTTAATAAATTTTGTCAAGATGTTTTTTAAAACAATCCTTTTTTGCGGAAAAAGAAACCGACAATAATGGTGATAACCGCAGACAAAGCAATCACTGTCGGAAAACCATAGGCAAACTCGCCAAACGGCATCGGCACATTCATTCCCCAAAAACTACCCATCATCGTCGGTACGGACAAAACAATCGTAATCGCAGCCAAAAACTTCATTATCTGGTTTAAGTTATTGTTAATAATCGAAGCAAAACCATCCATCATACCTTCTAAAATCGAACGATGCATATCCACCATTTCAATCGCTTGTTTATTTTCGACAATCACATCCTCTAGCAAGTCGGTATCATCTTCAGTAAATGCCAACAGCCGCGCACTGGCCGGAGATTTGGTCATACGCAGAATTTTTTCAAGCACAAGCTGATTGTCGCGCAAAGCAGTTGTAAAATAAACGAGTGATTTTTGAATTTCCATCAGCTGAAACAACTCTTCATTATGTGTAGTTTGCTTGAGTGAATCTTCAATATGCTCGGTTTTACGGTTGATAATCGCCAAATACCGCAAATAAAACTGGGTGATTTTATAAAGAATCGAGAGCATAAATTTGGTGCGTTCCCGTGTATCAAACGATTTGGCCGAATTTTTATTAAACGAGCTTAAAATACGATTGTCTTTGGAACAAATCGTTAAAAAATTTTCACCACTAAACACCAAACCGCACGGTAATGTATCAAAATTTCCCTCTTCATCAAGGAGCGGCAAATTCACAATGGTCGAAAAAATCCCTTCGTCCAATTCGACTCGGGAGCGTTCGTCTGCATCCAAGGAGTTGCGTAAAATATCCGAATCGACTTTCAACAGCGACGAAACCTTGCTGATTTCGGCACTTGTCGGATTGGTCAAACTGAACCACGCTTGTGTTACTTTGCTGAATCTTTTGAGCTTAACCAGTTTACCGCCATCTTCTGTTTTATAAATACGCAGCATAATTAAGCTCTCCTTTGATGTTGTATCTATTTTTTGAGATACCTGCTCAGTTCTGGTACGATAACTTATTAAAAATACCCGATAATCGGGTACAACATTCAAGTTTTGAACTGGTGCGGCCAAGAAGACTTGAACTTCCACGAGCTTAGCTCATAACGACCTCAACGTTACGCGTCTACCAATTCCGCCATGGCCGCATCCAAAACAACATATAGTTATTATATTATTTTACATAAATCAAGCATTTTTTGCATTTGAAACATTTTTTTTACACAATTTTTATTTTTTGCTTGACAAAAATCATAAAATTCAATAGTCTACAACTCGTTTAAAAAGTTATTTATACTATTATAGTGTTAGTTCTCTCTATGTTTTACCAAAAATTTTTAGAAAAATGAAAAAGAGCGTATTATTTTTGCTGTTCGGTGCACTGTTCATCGCCGCAGTAAGTGTGTTGATTTCTTGTGACAGCAAGAAAGAAGTAAAAAAAGTCGGCACGTATGAGCTGACAGAAGCTGACGGCAAGTATGGTCTGAAGGATTCTACCGGCCATATTGTGCTTGCTCCTGAGTTTGATGAGATTATCGACAAGGCTGAGTACACCGCCGTGTTTGCCAAGAAGGGCAATCTGACCACTGTTGTGGCACGTAGCTATGAAGCCTTTACGGCAGAGATTGATTCGATTGTACCAAGCGAAACAGACAACTATGTCTATGTTTATAGCAAAGATGGTGTTCGTTTGTGGGCTCTCGGAAGCTCGTCCGTTATCGGTCCGTTTACTGATTTGCGACTGATTGACGGTATAGCATTTTTGAACACAGACGGTAAATGGGGCGCTGCTACAATTGACCATCAGGCTCTGGCTCCCCGCCAGTACGAAAAGGTCTATGTCGTCAAGAACGGTGATGCTCTGGCTGTGTTGGTTAAAGATGCCAAAGGCTGGGCTATGTTCAACAACGAAGGTGTTTCAGGTGGTGCGCGCTATGATACTTCTTCCAAAATTCTGGAAAAGCAGATTAAGGAACTGAAGATTAAAGGCGATATTGCAGTCATCAACGTCAACTGGAAACTTTAAACTCTGATGTGATGGCACTTTATCCTTTAAGGAAAATGCCTTTGGTTTGAAAAAAATGTAATTACAATATTATTGGTTATGAAAGATATTGACTCAACAAAGTATCAGGAGCGTGACGATTTGCTCGGAAAGCATTCTTCGCGGAGTATTGACGGTAACGCGCCTCAAGGTCCGTTCCACGGTCAGCCGCCATATCGCAAGCGCGAAGAAGATTTAGATGACAGTCTGTAACAAACCTTTTGACCCCCTCATAGTGCAATTACTGTACTTGAGGGGATTTTTTATTTAAGACAAAAAATTTTATTGATATGCAAAATTTATTTTTTGCTGACTTTCATCAAAGGAATTCCCAAACAATAATATTTTACGGTAATATTATTTGCCAACCTCCGCACAGTCCAAATCGGCAAGCCGCAAATTTTCCACGTTTTTCTGCCGTTGCGTTGTGTCCATCCGTATATCGGCAAAAAACCGAACAATTTAACTTTGCGAGAACGTTTTACCATTTTTTGCCTCCTTTTCAATGTTTGATTTAAAAACAGCTATATATGTATATTCGTAAATTGTCAAGCCATAAGTTTTCCATATAAAAAGGGCGGGATTTTACTCCTGCCCCTTTTTATTGTGCCTTATTTGCCTAAAGCTCGAACTCAGTAACGCCTTCGTAAGCGTAGCGATACATTTGTTCGATTTCCTTAAACAGCGGATAGCGCGGATTTGCAGAAGTGCACTGGTCATCAAAAGCTAATTCCGGCAAATCTTTCATTGCGTCTTCCCAATCCTTTTCAGCAATACCCCATTCTTTGATGGACGGAGCAATATTGAGTTTTTGCTTCATTTCTTGCAATGCCTTAATCAGGTTTTCAACTGCCTCATCATCGGTTTTGCCGCTAAGACCAATACCGCGAGCAAATGCAGCGTATGCCGCTTTAGTATTCGGAAAACGATATTGCGGGAATGTTGCTTGTTTAATCGGGCAATCTGTCGCATTATAACGAATAACTTGGCAAATCAGCAATGCATTGGCGATTCCGTGCGGAACATGAAAACGCGCGCCCAACTTATGTGCCATAGAGTGACATACGCCCAAAAATGCATTGGCAAATGCCATACCGGCAATAGTTGCGGCGTGGTGAACTTTTTCACGCGCTTCGTGGTCACCGGTTTCATACGACTTCACCAAGTTTTCATAAATCAACTTACCTGCTTCAATCGACAAACCGCGTGTATAATCGGTTGCCATGCAAGACACATACGATTCAAGAGCATGCGTCATTACATCAATACCGGAGGCAGCACACAGACCGCGTGGCATAGTCAGCACCAAATCGGTATCAACAATTGCCATCGTAGGAGTCAATGCATAATCTGCAATTGCATATTTTACACCGGTTGCATCATCTGTAATAATTGCAAACGGAGTAACTTCAGAACCGGTGCCTGATGTAGTCGGAATAGCCACCATTTGAGCCTTAATTCCCATTTCCGGAAATTCAAAAATACGTTTACGGATATCCATAAAGCGACGTGCCAAGTCTTCAAACTTCAATTCCGGATGCTCATACATAATCCACAAAATTTTGCAAGCATCAATCGGGGAACCACCGCCCAATGCTATCAGCACATCTGGTTGAAAGCTTTCCACCATATCGCGGGCTTTGTTAATTGTAGTCAAATCCGGATCCGGCTTTACGTCGCTGAAAATCTTGTATTGAATACCGAGTGTGTCCAATACATCCGTAACTTTTTTGGTATAGCCTAAGTCAAACAATGGCTTATCTGTCACGAGAAATGCTTTTTTGCGACCTTTCAATTCTTTTAAGGCCAAGCCCAAACACCCCGGCTTAAAATAAATTTTTGGCGGAACTTTGAACCACAACATATTTTCTTCACGTTTTGCTACAGATTTAATATTCATCAGATGTTTCACTCCTACATTTTCACTAACCGAGTTTCTGCCCCAAGAGCCGCAGCCTAAAGTCAAAGACGGCTCTAATCTAAAGTTATAAATATCACCGATAGCGCCTTGTGCAGCCGGACAGTTAATCATTACACGACCTGTCGGCATTGTGTCGCCATACAATTTAATGCGCTCATCGTTGCGCGGATTGGTGTATAATACAGACGTATGACCACAACCGGCAAATTCCACCAAGGCTTTAGCTTTTGCCATTGCATCGTCAAAATCTTTAGCGTGATACATAGCCAAACACGGCGAAAGTTTTTCATACGAAAACGGTTCTTCCGCACCGATTTTAGAAACTTCACCGATTAAAACTTTAGCATTTTCCGGAACCTTTATACCAGACATTTCAGCAATTTTTGCCGCACGTTGCCCGACAATGCCTGCATTTACCTTACCGTCCTGAATAATGGTAGAGCCAACCTTTTGACGCTCTTTATCATTTAAGATATAAGCACCGCGTTTAATAAACTCAGCCTTAACCGCATCATAAATCGAATCGACAATCACAACCGATTGTTCTGAGGCGCAAATCATACCGTTATCAAATGTTTTAGACATTAAAATTGAGCTGACAGCCGTTTGAATATCTGCGGTTTCATCAATCACAGCCGGAGTATTTCCCGGACCGACACCAATTGCCGGCGTACCGGAAGAATAAGCTGACTTAACCATGCCCGGACCGCCGGTTGCCAAAATCAAATCTGCCTGTTGCATCAAGTATTGCGTGCGTAAAATTGTCGGCTCGTCAACCCATGCGATAATATCTTCCGGAGCGCCGGCTTTTACTGCTTCTTCCAAAATAATGCGCGCCATTTCGATGGTGCATTTTTTTGCACGCGGGTGCGGTGAAAAGATAATACCATTGCGTGTTTTAAGTGAAATCAATGATTTAAAAATAACCGTGGATGTTGGATTTGTAGTCGGAACAACACCGGCAATAACCCCCACCGGTTCGGCAAATTTAATCATACCGTTTTCTTTATCATCTTCAATCACACCGCAAGTTTTAGTGTTTTTGAACTTATTATATATATATTCTGACGCAAAATGGTTTTTGATTACCTTATCTTCGGCAATGCCCATACCGGTTTCTTCCACCGCCATTTTTGCCATCGGAATACGTACCGAGCTGGCCTTGAGTGCAACACGGCGAAAAATCTCATCAACCTGCTCTTGCGAATAAGTTGCAAACTTTTTCTGTGCCGCGCTGACTTTTTTTACCAATGCGCTTATATATTCATGTTCTTGTTTTTCATCAATAGTATTATCCATAATATCCTCCTGTTAAACTGCCGTCATAATAATGGCAAAATCAAAAAAATAAATACTTTTTTATATATTTTGCCTCACATTTTGTTACTAATTATAACATATCATATTGAAAGCTTTAAAAACATACATATTTAGGTAGAGGTTTTACTTCAATTATTTAAGGAGAAATGTTATGAAACTTAAGTTTTTATCAATTTTGGCCGCGGTAAGTGTTATGTTTGGTGCAATTTCGGCAGCAACCGCCGGTACTATGAAATCCGCCGATTCCGCCGATAAACCGGTCAGTCAGGTCAGTGATGTGCAAAATATGGCTGATGATACCACAGTTTATATTCAAGGTTACTTAGTTCAAAATTTGGGCAATGAAATGTATATGTTTCAAGATGACAGCGGCACAATTGCCATTGAAATAGATGATGATTTGCTGGCTTCAAACACTGTTGCACCTAATGCTTTGGTATGGATTGTAGCTGAAGTCAATAAGGATGGGCAAGTAACATCTTTGGAAGCGGAAGAAATTCAATTTTTGCCTTCACAAGCTACCAATTCTACAACAAACAGCAATAACAAATAAGCAACATAAAGCTTTGCTATTCCTCCGAAACTAGATTGATTTCGGAGGATTTTTGGTATTGATATGCCACCGCTTTTAAAATCGGCAAATATTTTTCCGGCAAAACAAAATCTTTAGGGTACACATTATCTACCAAATGATAAACATCATTATCAATATTTACCGCTTCAGGCACAAAATGCCGACAAAAGGCATAGCTTGCCGCAGATAAATCAGCCACATCATAGCCGACGATTTTTAAAAGTGTTCTTACGTCATTTTCCGTGATTTTATCTGCATTATTTAAATCATACCAAGTTCCTATGCCTTTTTGTGCTAATTTCTGCCACGGAAAGGCCAATCCCGGGTCCGGTTTGCGTGTTGGGGCAATATCGGAATGGGCGACCACATTTGTTGCCGGAATCTGATAATGCTTAATAATTTGCCGACTTAGGGTTATCAAACTTTTTATCTGTTTCGGAGTATATTCTTTCTGCCCTAAAGTCGACGAGCTCAGCTCTATACCGATAGAATATTGATTCAGCATATTCATATTGCGCCATTTACTCTGTCCTGCGTGCCATGCCCTACATTTTTCCGATACCAGTTGAAACGCGGTACCATCTATATCAATAACATAATGTGAACTCAACTCACGTTCTTGCAATACATTTATCATCTCCATTGCCGAATGCGCACTGCAATGTAAAACCAAGGCTTTTACTTTTATCCCCGTAGGACGTTCATCAAAATACGGTAAAAATTTACGAATTATTTTCATCATTTATTTTCCTTAAAGGCAAATGCAAGAATATTGTGTCGGATAATCTTTAGGCACATTTATTAAATGCAAATGCGTGTTGCGACGATAGCTGAAATATCCGTTTTGCAAAGGATACGTATCTATGTGACAATTGATAACATTTTCAACGCCGGCATTTTTAAGCCGAGTTTCAACATATCCGCTTAAATCAAAATAAAAATGCACTCTGTCCTCATCTGCCGTAAAGTAATGCGCATTATCTGGTGAGATTTCCAACAATACTTGCCGCATATCGTTTTGCACAGCAAACGATGCCTGTTGCATACACGGTCCGATAGCAGCTGCAATATCATCAACATGAGCTCCGTGTTCAAGCATCATGTTTACTACATTTTCAACAATACCTTTATATGCTCCGCGCCATCCGGCGTGCGCCGCACCGATAACTCCATTTTTATAATCTGCCAACAAAACCGGTGCACAATCTGCTGTTTTTATTCCCAAAAGCAAGTTGTGATTTGTTGTTACCACACCATCAGCATAAATTTTAAACCAAGTTGGTTTATCAGTGTAAATCGCTTTATTTGACACTCCTTGCCGTAAGGTCACCATATCAGTCGGTTTTTTGTTGAAATGCGCAGCAATAATCTCAAAGTTTCGTTTTACATCATTCGGATTATCTTGGCTACTCAAGTTTGTATTCAGAGTAGCATATTTTCCCGATGAAACTCCCCCAAAGGCATCAAAAAAACAATGTTTTTCATTATTCAAATTTGTAGCTTGCCACCCCATTTTGCATCCTAATAGATAATCTTGCCCTGTGTCTGGTATTCTTTAAACAGTTGCAAACAATCCTCACGGTCAAGTTCTACAATTTGCATAACATCTTTATCACAACATTTATTTTCAATAAAACGGTAAATAAAGTCATCGCGAAAACCGATAGCTTCGGCATCTGCCGGACGGCACCCGAAATACACTTGTTTAATATTAGCCCAAATAATTGCCGACAGACACATCGGACACGGATACGCCGTTGTATAAAGTGTGCAGCCGGATAAATCATAGCTGCCGATTTTTTTACACGCCGCACGAATAGCATTGACTTCAGCGTGTGCTGTCGGGTCATTATCGTGCAAAACAGAGTTTGACGCCACCGCCAAGACCTCACCTTTTTCATCAATAATCGCCGCGCCGAACGGACCTCCTATGTTTGCTGTCATTGTTTGTCTTGCCCGTTCCAATGCCGCACGCATAATCTCATTCATAACTTTTCCCTTTTCTGCTTGTTATTTGTAAGCAATTTAACATTATCATATTTAAAAATCGTAAAAGATAAGGCAATTTTATTACAAGTTTGCAGAGTATTTTATGCAAAAATAAAAAATTTTATATCTGCCTGCAATTTTGCATAAATTCACGCAATTTCGGTAACGATTTTGCGGCATCGGCACGTCCCATTTGATAAACCGCCCGCAGAATTTTCGGATTTTTTTCGGTATGGCTGATTTTAATATTCCGGCTCGGACGAATTACCATGACTTTTCCCTCTTGTTGCATTTGTTCTATATATGCCAATTCCTTATTATACATAATATGGCGATTTTCGACAGCCGCGGCAAAATTCGGATATTTGCGGTATATCAAACGCGCTAGCCACGACAGTTTATTTTTTTGCTTGCGATATCCGGCGGCTCTTGTCTGCACTACCACACAATGCTCATATCCCATTTTCTGAAAAGCCTCCAAGGGAATACTGTCAGCGATACCGCCATCTAAATATTTTTTACCGTTTATCTCACTTATTTTAGACACCAACGGCATAGAAGCAGAAGCACGCACATATGGTAACTTTGTTCGTAACTCGTCACAATATATGTATTCTGCCTGCCCACTTTCCAGATTTGTGCATACGGCATAAAATTTGGTGGGTGACGCCTCAAATGTTTGATGATTAAATGGGTATAACGTTTCCGGCAAATCGTGATAACAAAATTTTTCTCCAACCAAATTACCGGTAGTCAGCCATGAATAAAGACTCATATAACGTCTATCTCCGGCATATTTCAGAGTATAGCCGATGCTGCGACCTCGCTGTCCGGATACAAAAGAACAACCATGTATTGCACCGGCAGAAACCCCGATAACTCCGTCAAATACTATGCCGTTTTCATTTAAAACATCTAGCACTCCGGCGGTATATATCGCCCGATGCGCTCCGCCCTCAAGTACTAATCCTAATCTTCCGTATAATGACACTTAACCAACTCGTTTTCCGGTAGAGATTTTATAAATTCGGCCGTATAACGTTCCTTATCCCGTCTGGAATGCTTACACGAACCTTTCTGCAGCTTGCCGTCCTTATATTGCGCCTTACCGATTTGCTGCCCACGTGAATTATAAAACGTTACTTTGCCATCAAGCAAACCATTTTTATAGTGTGCTTTAACTTTACGATTATGGTTTTCCATAAAATATTCTTCATAAATACCATTTTTTACGCCGTTTTTATACTGCACACGTTTTACACCAAACCCGCGATAGTCAATATCTTTACTCAGGCCGTTTTTTTTGCCGTCACGGAATTTTGAAAGCGTATATGTCTGTCCGCCTTCAGCATATACCTCCCCTTTTTCAATATCGGCTACCCAACGATTTTTACGCGCATTTTTACGCATTTTCCGCCGCTGTGATGCGGCACTGCGAGGTTGTTCGCCTTCCACAGCCCAACCGCGCAATTTGTTGCCATCTTCACCATAACAAGTTTCAACCAACGTTTTATCGTCATAATCACAATGGTCTACCTTAGGATATTTTTTGGCTACGGCATTTGACGCTAAAATCAAACTGCCGAATAACACCACAATTACAAAATTTTTTTTCATTTGTACCTCTTTTTCATACATCAACGACCGCTGAAAAAATCTTTACCGCCGGAAGACATAAGTGGCAGAATTACTTTTTCCTTTTTCTTTTCCGGCGAACCAAATTGCTTTTTCAATTCATCAAGTTGTGCCAAAGTTTCGGTATTATTTGCATCTGTAGACAATATAGCGCGCAATTTGCGGTCAAAATCATCATATAAATAGCGGTCTTCTTTATCCAATTCCGGAAGTTCGGCAAACTCATTAATTCCGGCTTCAAGCACAGATACTTTCAGATTTTGATTATCGGTTGCGTTTGCAATTTTTTCAAATTCTCTGATACGTGCCCGACCGCTTAAATTTTCAGCAATTTCCATCCGTGTTTCGATATATCCGTTTTTATCAAATTTTTTTTGTTGTGTGGCAATTGCATTCAAAATATCTACCCTTTCCTCCGGTTGTTTCACATACTCCAATGCGCGGCGATAGTGCTTAATCACAGTTTTTAATCTCTTATCACGATTAGTCCCGAAACCATCTGTACCGGTAAAATCAAGCAACGTATCGGCATATAATTTATGAGCACGAAAAACATTACTCGCTTCTCCGGAATTATCAATTACCCGATGACACGCATCCAAAATCTTTTGCGGGTCATAATCATAATTATCTTGCCACTCTCTTCTGACATTGATAATCAGATTGATATTAGTGTTGGTTTTATCTAAGGCCATTTTAATATAATTTATTGCTCGAAAGTGCTCACGATTTACGGCCTGCGTCGTATTTTGTTTGGTGGTATTCGCCTCATATAACATAGCAATATTATAATAAAACTGCGCAATTT
>DEST01000072.1 GCA_002361365.1 Alphaproteobacteria bacterium UBA3307 | reverse complement strand
TGTAAAAATGGAAAGGCCGACTTTAAAAACGCTATACTGCCGGATACTACAGCCGTCGCCTGAGATGTTCCGAGTTTGGCATCATACTTATTTGTTGTTGAGGTTTTGGCTGTAGGTGACCAAATGCCGGAGCTGGATGTGCCTCCCGGTGCAGCAATACAATACGCCGCCGTTGAGCCGCAAGCATTAGATTTAGTGGCTCGTTTATACGAAATTATTGCTCCGTTACTATCGTATGTTACGTCAGCAGACATCACCACCAGAGCCAAAAGTTTGCTGAAATCAACACTTTCCTCTCGCCCAGTATGATAATCTTGCACTGTTTTTTGCCCTAATTTTTTAACTCCGGCAAGTACTCCGGGTTCATCAAAAACTTCATTTCCGGCCGCCATTACCCAAATCAAATCATCTTTGCCGGAAAGTTTATTTTTTGCGTACGAATCTACGGTATCTTTCATCGCCTGAATATGTGGTTTGAGTTGACTATTGGTATATGTCTGCTCAATATTGGCGGCATTTACACTGTCGGTTGCGGCAAAACCAAAGCTTATATTCATAGCAATTGCTCCGCTTTCTAATGCTTCATCAACCGGCAAATATAGTGGTGAAATCATATCATAACGCAAGGCATAAATATCAGTGTTGGCAAAGGATACCCCCATCATACCGGAATCATTCATATTGGCGGCAATAATACCGGAAATATGCGTGCCGTGTTCATAATCCTTTTGGGATATAAGAGCAGAAGTGTTTAAGCCTGCATACGGATTCGGATTGTTTAAGATTTCTTCAGCATCGCGGTCATAATCCTGAACATAAGAATCTGCCCATGCATTCATATCGGCAACGGATATATTTGTTTCAATAACAAGTTCTTTGCCTTTTTCGTTCAGAAAAGTGCGTTTCAGTTTGCCGGTATTAGCGGAATCATCTTCTATTTTCCAGCAATTGGTTGTATCGTCTCCGCGACAAGGACCATAGTCAAAACTTTTGCCGCTGACCTTGCTGACACCATTGGCGTTAAGAAATTCCGGATGATTTACTTCCACACCTGTATCCAAAACCGCAACAATATTGTGCTTTGTCGATGAATCTATTTTGTTTCCATCAGCATCATAACCGATTAAGACTAAGCTATTTTGTGCATCGTAACCGTAAACGTGGCTATATGCTTCGGCAGCATTAATTGCGGCTAAGAAGTTTGTACCTTTTTCTTTGCTTGTGTTATAAGCACCGGTTGAGCTGTATTCTTTGTACTTTTTACCATTTGAGGCTGTAAAATCCTGAGTGGTAAAAAATGTAATATCAGCAAAAGGCTCTGCCGGAGTCGGCTCATCAGGTGTTGTCGGTTCTGCCGGAGTCGGCTCATCAGGTGTTGTCGGCTCAGACTCACCTGTTTTGTTCGGAGTAGTCGAGCTTTTATTGTCATTCTGTTTGGGTTTGTCGTTATTTTTTTGCCCATCGGTTGATTGTTGATTTTTTCCGGAGTTTGATGAGGAGGAAGTATTACTACCCCCACTGCCACCACCTCCACCGCCGCCACCGCCGGCAGCTGCGGCTACTCCGCCAATGGTTGCGGCAATTCCTGCTCCCATTAACCAGTATTTGCCGTTTCCGGCTTTAATTACGGCATTTTGCGGCATACACGGAGCATTTTTGTCAGCACCATATTGCAATAAAATATCTGCTGCTTTTTGATTTTTGTTTTTGTAAGCCATACACAGAGCAGTTGTGCCGTTTTTATCGGTGATGTCAATTGATACCCCTCTTTTTAATGCCGTTTCAAGATATGCCGTATCTCCGCTTGCTACTGCCGAATACAAGCTTTGTGCCGTATCTGATGCGTATGCATTGATTGAATATGTTCCCAGCACCGAAGTTAAAAGTAAAAAATATTTTTTCATAGTCAAATCTCAAAATTATAGTCACACAAAGTCAGTGTACTCCGTTTTATTACAAATAACAAGTTGAAAATCGAATATACTCTTTTGAATACATTTTTCTAAAATAGATTGCGTATATCGTAAATGCCATATGCCTCAAGCAGCAAAATAACGCCTAATGCCATGCGGTATATGGCAAATGGTAGAAAACTCCACTTTTTGAGCCATTGCATCAAAATGTATATGGCGGAAATTGAAAAAATAAAAGAATAACCGATAGCATTGCAGCTTGTGATGATTTGAGCAATATTTCCGCTTTGCCACAACTGATATCCGGTCAAAATTCCGGCAGCCAAAATTGCCGGTATTGATAACAGCATCGAAAATTTTGCGGCTTCACGTCGTTCCATTCCTAAAAATCGCGACATTGTTATGGTTATTCCGGAACGGCTTGTTCCCGGCAATAGTGCCAAGCACTGAGCTATACCGATTAGTAGCGCATCTTTTATTTCTAAGCTGTTGATTTTTCGCGCTGTCAAAGCCCAACTGTCTATTAGCCACAACAATAGACCATAGCACAAAATGTTCCATCCGATAAGTTTTGTACTTCGCAACCAATCCGTGCCATAATATTTAAGTGCGGCACCGGCAAAAATAATCGGCAAGGTTGCAATAAGCAGCAAATAAAAAAATCGACATCCTTCGTTTTTGAAATTCGGTATGAATTTACATTTGCAAACGCCTTTCATAATATCCATCAGAGTAGGGGCAAAATAAATCATTACCGCAATAATTGAACCGATATGCAGTGCAACATCCATCGCCAGACCTTGGTCGGCAAACTCTGTAAATTTAGAAAATAAAATCAAATGTCCGCTTGAGCTAATCGGCAGAAACTCTGTTATACCTTGCAACAATGAAAGTAAAATAATCTGTATATCAGTCATTTTTCAGCCTCATTTTTCAATATGTTTGCCTTCGATTTTTCGGCATTTTTTAGTATTGATATCAAGCAAAGAATGTGGACGAAAACGTACGTTATTTAAAGACGCGCCCCAATGCAAATGCGGACCGGTTGAACGTCCTGTTTTACCCACCAAACCGATTATGTCTCCCTGACGAACAGTATCACCTTCTCGGACTTTTGCTTCTTTAAGATGAGCATAAATCGTTTGCAAGCCTTGTCCGTGATCGATAATGACCATATTACCGGTATAAAAATAATCTTTGCCGCTCAAAATAACTTTTCCGTCGCCGGACGCTTTAACCGGCGTTCCCTCGGGTGCTGCAATATCAGTGCCGCTGTGTGGACTTTTCGGTATGCCGTTAAATATACGCTGATTACCGAAATTGCCGCTGATTCGGCCTTCAATCGGCAAAATAAAACCCTTACGCCACGCATTACCGGTTTCAAAATGTGTTACCGAGCGCCCGACATCTTTTTGCTCACGTTTAATCTCGTGTAAATCGGTTGCAGATGTCGGTGTTACTTTTGACGAAGCTATACCGTTGATACGCTGAATATCCCATTGTGCCGGTGCAACATCTTGCACATAATGAGTCACATAATCAGTCCTTAAAACAGCATCAAACTCTACTTTAGACGGCGCATCGCGATGAAGCGCAACCAAAGTGATACCGTCTGCAGTCGGTTGATAATTTTTTTTGCCGAGATTATTTTTAATGTTGATTCTTTTGGCACTTTTATCTTTTATCAAAATAAGCTCGCCTTGCTTTAAATCACCGCAAATTTCAATAGATTCGGCACGAGTCATCTGGATAGTTATAAGCAAACTACAAATCGTCAAATAAATCACCTTGAATTGCATAACTTTTCTCCGTTACTCGGGCTTTAATTATTCCATCTGCGAAACGAATATGCAAGTTTTGTGCGTTTTTGGCGGTTATAGTATCATAAATCGTGCGAAAATCTCCATCGGATATCCACGCAAAACCACGCTTTAAGACTGAGTTAATTGAAACAGAATCCAAGCGTAATGCCAAGTTTTTCAAACTTTCATCTTTCGTTTCAATTAACTTTGTAATATAAAAAGGTTTCAAATTCGTCAATTTTAAAGAATTTTTTTTATCTTTCAGCAAATTACCGAAAGCAAGTTTTAAACGCTCGTTTCTATCATCGATTTTTTGCTGATTTTCCAAAACAATTTGTGACAGTGACGGAATACCGCGTCCCAAAGCTTCCACATACTGTTTATGTTCGGATAATCGCCGCTGCATAGCATTTTTCATACGCAAATCAGTCGTCAATAAGCCGTTATAGATATCCGTCTTTACCGGTACGGCAAATTCGGCAGCTCCGGTTGGAGTAGGGGCACGTACATCAGCAACATAGTCTATCAGCATAGTGTCTGTTTCATGTCCCACTGCCGAAATCAGCGGAATTTCCGAATCATACACGCTACGGACAACAACTTCTTCGTTAAACGGCCATAAGTCTTCCAAACTGCCGCCGCCGCGCGCCACAATCAGCACATCCGGTCGATATGGCGAACCGATAGGCAGAGTGTTAAAACCTTTAATTGCTGCTGCGATTTTTTCAGCTGCGCCTTCGCCTTGGACTGCTGTTGGCCATACTAAAATCCGGCAAGGAAAACGGTCGCGTATGCGGTGAATAATATCGCGAATTACGGCACCGGTTGGGCTGGTAACAACACCTATAGTTTGCGGTAAATATGGAATTTTCTTTTTATGAGCCGCATCAAATAAACCTTCTTGCAAAAACTTCTGTTTGCGTTCTTCCAAAAGTTTTAAGAGAGCACCCTGACCGGCAATCTCTAATTTTTCAATTACTAACTGATACGACGAACGCCCGTTAAAAGTGGTAATCCGTCCGGTTGCCACCACTTCAACGCCATCTTCTATTTTGACAGCCAGAGAATTTGCTACGCCGCGCCAACATACGGCAGATAATAACGAGTTTTCATCTTTCAGCGATAAATACCAGTGTCCGGAATCTGCACGTTTGGCTCCGAAAATCTCACCTTTTACGCGTACACTGGCAAACGAAGTTTCTACCAATTGCTTAATTGCAAAGGAAATTTCGCTGACCGTATATTCTGTTTTTTGTGCCAATAAATCTATCATACCTTTCATCATATACCGCCTAAAAGAATAATCAACTGCGATATATACTTAATCCCCAAAACATTCGTATTCATATTTTGCATTATTGTTAATAATCATATGTTTTACTTGAATTTTTACCTAATAAGGATAGCATAATATATGGTTAAAATAATAAGGCTTAAAAATGGAAACAGAACCTAAAATATCTGTTATTATTCCTGTTTATAATGTCGAAAAA
>DEST01000078.1:25223-25930 GCA_002361365.1 Alphaproteobacteria bacterium UBA3307 | reverse complement strand
TTCGTCAAAATGTAGCATTCGCTGGTGAAGTCTGTGTGTGGGGTAATTGTTCCCGGAGCAGCCAATACCTGACCGCGCTCAACTTCTTCACGCTTGGTACCGCGCAGCAATACACCGATGTTATCGCCGGCTTCACCTTCATCAAGCAATTTGCGGAACATTTCAATACCTGTACAAGTAGTTTTCGCAGTCGGACGAATACCCACGATTTCGATTTCGTCACCAACGTGCAATACACCGCGTTCAACACGGCCGGTAACAACCGTACCACGACCGGAAATCGAGAATACATCTTCAATCGGCATCAAGAACGGCTGATCCAACGGACGTACCGGTTCCGGAATGTAAGAGTCTACTTTTTCCATCAATTCAACAATCGAATCATGACCGATTTTTCTGTCACCATCTTCCAATACAGCCAGAGCAGAACCTTTTACAATCGGAATCTCATCACCAGGGAAACCATAAGAGCTCAGCAAATCACGGATTTCCATTTCTACCAATTCGAGCAATTCCGGATCATCTACTTGGTCTACTTTGTTCATATATACCACAATCGCCGGAACGCCTACTTGACGAGCAAGCAAAATGTGTTCACGAGTTTGCGGCATCGGACCGTCGGCTGCGGACACTACCAAAATGGCACCATCCATTTGTGCTGCACCCGTAATCATGTTTTTAACATAGTCGGCGTGGCCCGGGCAGTC
>DEST01000078.1:0-25197 GCA_002361365.1 Alphaproteobacteria bacterium UBA3307 | reverse complement strand
GGGCAGTCAACGTGCGCATAGTGGCGGTTTTTGGTTTCATATTCAACGTGAGCCGTCGAAATCGTAATACCGCGAGCGCGTTCTTCCGGTGCTTTATCAATTTGGTCATAAGCCGTAAAGCTGGCTCCGCCTTCTTCTGCCAATACTTTTGTAATGGCCGCCGTCAGGGTTGTTTTACCATGGTCTACGTGACCAATCGTTCCAATGTTGCAGTGCGGTTTCGTCCGCTCAAATTTTTCTTTTGCCATGTTTATTATCCTAATTTTATAATGTTAAAGACCAAACAATGTTAAGAAAATTGGAGCGGGTGAGGGGAATCGAACCCCCGTAGTAAGCTTGGAAGGCTTCTGCTCTACCATTGAGCTACACCCGCTTAAAGCTTAACATCGTAATCAAAAACCCCTTAAGAGAGATTTTAGTGGTGGAGGGGGATGGATTCGAACCATCGTAGACGAAAGTCGACGGATTTACAGTCCGTTGCATTTGACCGCTCTGCCACCCCTCCGTTGTGTTCTTTCTCTAGGGGCTTGTCAAGCAAACCGTTACCGGTCGCACTATGCATATAATCATTATTTTTTATGAAATGTCAATCTTTTTTTTATGTTTTGTTAAAATATCAGTGGTATAACTTAATAACATATTGAAATGAGGTGGATTATGACGGCAATAACTGAAAATATTAATTGTGACACGACTGACATAGATATACAAAACGGTGAGCAAATTGCCAGACTTATCAATACTGAAGATAAAAAGGTCGCAATTACAATAGAGAAAATTCTGCCGCAAATCGGAAAAGCTATTGATTTGATTGCAGAAAAACTACGTAATGGTGGACGTATGGCTTACTTTGGCAGTGGAACCAGCGGGCGAATCGGGATTTTAGATGCTTCAGAAATGACGCCGACATACGGAGTGCCGGTCGGTATGGTGCAAGCCTATATTTCCGGCGGCGCAAAGGCTGTCTGTTCGGCTGTGGAAAATGCTGAAGACAGTGCCGAATTTGCAATGGCGGATTTTATGGATTTTGCTCCGACCGAAAAAGACGCGGTTGTTGCTATTTCGGCCAGCGGAAATCCAGAATATACGCGTAAAGTTTTGGAATTGGCGCGGCAAAAAGGGGTATTAACTATTGCAATTACATCGAATCCGGAGGCTAAATTCAAACCTTATGCCGATATATTTTTGTGTGCCGCAGTCGGTCCGGAAGTTATATCCGGCTCATCACGAATGAAAGCGGGAACAGCGCAAAAAATGATAGTAAATATGCTTTCAACCGGTGCAATGGTCAGAATCGGCAAAACCTACCATAATTATATGGTTGATTTGCAAATTCATAATGAAAAATTGTGGGCGCGAGCTGTGCGATATGTGTGTGAAATTTGCAATGTTTCGGAGCAACAAGCAATCGAAACATTATTGTTGGCTCAAAATGTAAAAATCGCGTGTGTGATGATTGCAAAAAATTGCAATAAAGACCAAGCGGAAGAATTATTACGACAAAAAGGGGGAATCTTGCGACGGATTTTGGAGGATGAATAGAAGATGAATCAGTTTATTCGGACAGAAATGTTGTTTGGAGTTGAAGCTATAGCTAAATTGGCACGCTCACGCGTAGCGGTGTTTGGACTTGGCGGCGTTGGCGGATATGTGGTGGAAGCGTTGGCGCGTTCCGGAATAGGTGCTCTCGATTTGGTGGATAATGATACTGTTAGTTTAAGTAATCTTAATCGACAGATTTTAGCGACCCATAAAACTATTGGTATGGCAAAAACAAAGGTTGCGGCGGAACGTGTGGCGGAAATTAATCCGGCGTGCATTGTGCGGATATACGATACTTTCTTTTTGCCGGAAAATGCTTCTGAGTTTGATTTTGGGCAATATGATTATGTGGTTGATGCGATTGATACGGTCAGCGGTAAAATCGGATTAGTTCTGGCAGCGCAAAATGCCGGAGTGCCGATTATCTCGGCAATGGGAACGGGAAATAAGCAGAATCCGGCGATGTTCAAGGTGGCAGATATTTATAAAACCGCGGTTTGTCCATTGGCGCATGTTATGCGTAAAGAACTACGCAGACGGGGTGTCAAACATCTTAAAGTCGTGTATTCGGAAGAAATGCCGCTGAAACCTGCAGATAATTCGGAAGTGGAAGTCGAAAATACAAAACGGCGCGCTACTCCCGGTTCAACGGCATTTGTGCCGCCGGTTGCAGGTATGATTATGGCTGCCGAAGTGGTGCACGATTTATGCGGACTGTGATTGCCTTATTTATCACTGATTTTCAAGAGCGGAATACCGCAACAATAGCATTTTGTGGTAATATTATTTGCCATTTTGCGGATTTTCCACACCGGAAGTCCAAGGATTTTATAAGTTTTGTGCCTACCCTGTTTTTGGTATGTAAAGAGCGGAATACAGCTAAACAGCTTATAAGAAACAGTGGATTGGTGATATAATAAATCCAGAGAAACGGCTGATTTATTCAGCTTATCAAATATTTCCGGATATTCGCGCAAAACATTTTGCATTTGAATGTCATTTTGTCCGTCGGTGACATTGCTATGCCAAAGAGCATTTTCTTGAGTTCCGTCAATAAAGTTCAGTTTTGTAATATTATTTTCAACCACCTTAATCGGCGTATTGTTTTTGACGGCCATTGCCCAAAACCAAATATCATCGGCTTGCGGACAAAGGTTCATAAATTTTTTCTCATCAAGCACATCTTGAGCCAAACAGTGCGGCGGATAGAGAACACCGCCAACTCCGGTAAATATCAAATTATATAAAGCGGTGTGATTCTTTATTTTCCAAATCCACTGCCTGTACGGTAGCAATTTATTATCCTTAAATGTGATATAATGTGCACGATGACAGTGAATTGCCTCCGGCTGCATTATATATGAAAGCAGCATTTTTTCGAGCCAATCTTTATTATAACACACATCATCGTCAGCGGTAACAACAACAGCATCGGGATAATTTTTTAATGTTGGAACAAGTTTCTTAAATGACTTTATGTCATGACACCAACAAATTTCTAATCCCTCATTCTGCAAAGCAAGCAATTGCGGCGGTAAGTCTTTTTCTTTGTGCAAAAATTGTTCTTCTGCCAGCCATAAAATGATTTTATCGGCTTTAATTGTTTGTGCAAGCAAAGAAGCAATCGTTTGATGAACAGTATTTATTCGTGCCGGATATGAGGTGAGAGATATTATAATGGTTGGTTGCAGTTTTTGGAGTGCAGTTTGCCAAAATTCATCTTTACAATCTTCTGCCATATTGTTGTGATAATTCTTAAAATCTACTAATTTACGTTGATTTATATATTTTTTCCACTCAAGCCATTCCAAGTTATCTGTATGTTGTTGCAGTTCGTCTTCAAGAGCTTGATAAACCTCAAACAAAACAAAATTTTTGCGAGTTTTAACGGATTGCGTTATGGAAGCATCGTTTAATATGTAATCGTATCTGGCTTGATGATTTACAACAATATTTTTTGCATAGAATAGGCATAACGTTGTCCAATAATTATCACCGCCGCCAGCTTGCAAATTAAGGCATCTTAGATGATGTTTTTCAATAAAATCACGCCTATAAATCTTATTCCACATTATACCGCTTGCTACAATGATTTTCCCTTTTTCTTCTACAGTGGAAATTTTTGTTTGTTCGGGAGTGATTCCCAGTTTTTTCTTATTGTATTTTGTATTCTTTTTTACGTACACGTTATCGGTAATCACTATTTCTGCGGAATATTTTTCGGCATCTTCATATAAAATCTGATAATAATTCGGCGCAATAGCATCATCTGAGTCGATAAAACCTACATATTTACCTTGCGCACTATCCAAACCGCAATTTCTGGCCGGATAAGCACCTTGATTATTCTGTTTTATTATTATAATGCGCTTATCTTTTGCGGCATATTCTTGCAATATATCTAAAGAGGAATCTGTTGAACCATCATCAACACAAATAATTTCAATCTCACGCAAAGTTTGATTTACAACGCTGTCAAGACACTGTCGCAGATATTTTTCCACATTATACACCGGAATGATAATACTGATTTTCGGAGCATAATCAATGTTTTTTTGCGCCTCAATTTCAGCACTTGTTTCTGTTTTATATTTTGCATTTTGTCCTTTGATTTCTATAGCTGACTTATCTTTGTTTTTTTTCATTTTATCATCCTTATTTTTAAAGTTGGCAATATAGCATTTTTTGTTGCGGAGTTTTTTATGCTTCATCTGATTGTATCAGCATAGAAATGCTGACCAGCCAGAGAATCAATGTCGGTGCAGTAACCGCAAACCACGTCGGAATATAGCCGTTGACTCCAAAAGCATAGACCACTTGCGAAGAAAAATAAAACGTAAATCCGGTCACTATGCTGATAATCACTCGCCACATCACAGATGAACCGCGCAGGGTATTTTGTAACATAAATACCGCAGCCAACATCAGCATACCAATCAGCAACAGTGGAGAAATCAGCAGATTTAAAAAACGCATTTGGTGTTGGCGCGCAGAAAAACCGGCTCTTTCGTAAAAGCGAATCGTATCCGGCAACTGCCAAAATGAAATCGCCTCCGGCTCAATAAAGTTTTCTTTTATTCGTTGCACATTTATTGTTGTTTCATACGCAAAATCAGCCATTGTCTGTACAGGTTCTCCGCTAATCATAACTTTGACGTCTTTAAGGTGAAAAACGTTGCCGTCCAGCGTGGCAAATGAGGCATTATAGCTCTTTTTGATTTGTGCGGTTTCGCTCAGCTCGGTTATCATAACATCGCGCATCCAGACCGATTTATCATCGTCTTGCTGAAGGCTTTTGGCCTGAATCAACAAAATCCTGCCGTCATCGGTGGCTTCGCGTATCCATAAACCTTTACTGGAAAACAAAACGGCATTCGGATTACGTGATTGTAAGCGATATGAGAGTGTTTCGTGTAATTCAAACATTTTGGCAGAAATCGGATTAATCAGCGCAACATTGGCAATTCCAAGCAAAAATGTGGCTATTATCAGCGGATACAAAAAGCCAAATATGGAAACTCCGGTTGAACGAATAATGACAAATTCGTTGTTTTTACTTAAACGCCAAAAAGTTATCATAGCCGCTACCATCAATACAAACGGAAATACTATTTCTACCGTTTTGGTAATGCGTGTTACTGCATATTGTACCGTAAACCAAAATGTTACATCTTCACGGCCGGAAACACGGCGCAATGATTCTATCGTATCAAACATTAAAATTATGCCGAGAATCGCAAACAGCACAATAAAAAAATTCATTAGCAGTTGACGTGTGATATATCGGCTTAAAATAGCAAAAAAATTCATTATAGCTCCGTTTGTTCATCGTGTTTGTAAAACGGGTTAGAAAGGTAGCGTTCAACGCTATCGGGCAAAATAACCACAATATTTTTGTTGGCAAATTCCTGACGTTGCGCTAAATCTATGGCTCCGCATACGGCCGCGGCAGCTGAAACTCCGATAGGCAATCCTTCAAGATGAGCCACTGTTTTGGTCATTTCAAGGGCATCTTGACTGGAAACGTGGAAAATTTCATTCACCAAGCTTTTGTCATACAGAGGCGGAATAAAGCCGGCTCCGATACCACCGATTTGGTGTGGACCTTTTTCTCCGCCGGCCAAAACCGGACTTTCTGTCGGTTCAACCGCCATAACATACAAGTCAGGATTTACGGTGTGCAGCGTTGAAGCAATACCTGTTAATGTGCCTGAAGTACCGACGCCGCAAACAACAGCATCGACATTGCCGCCGGTATCTTCTAAAATTTCTACACTTGTGGTGAGTTTATGCGCCTCAACATTGGCCGGATTTTCAAATTGCTTAAATTCAATGATGTTATTGGAACGTTGTTTCAGAATTTCAACTTTTTTCAGGGCACCGGCCATACCTTCCGTAGCCGGAGTGAGCATAACTTCTGCGCCGAATTGACGGATAAGGGCAATTTTTTCAGGCGTCATATTCTCCGGCATTACGATAACCAGTTTGTAGCCGCGAGCTGCACAAAAAGCAGCCAAAGCAGCTCCGGTATTGCCCGAAGTTGCTTCTACAAAAATTGTATCTTTATTGATTTTGGAAAACGGAGCTTTGTTAATCATATTGAGAGCAATGCGGTCTTTGACTGAAAAAATCGGGTTATAAAATTCGCACTTTGCTAAAATATTTGCCGTAGTGCCGATTTTTTGCATCAGCTTATTAAGGCGCAAAAGTGGAGTATGTCCGACCATTTCTTCAATAGAATTATAAATTTTGCTCATAATATTTTATCCTTTTTTTTATATAATTAACTCAGCCGTTTTTAACCTCATCAACCAAGCGTTGAGTAAATTCTACCAATCCGGTTTGGCGCACGCGTTTCATTCTTTCGGCAAAGAAAATGCGCTGTATGGCTTTGGTGGCTTGCTCAGGATTTTCACAAATAACAACATAATCATATTCCACCCAATGCTGCATTTTATCAAGAAGCATATTCATTCGTTTTTCGATGACTTCTTTGCTGTCTGTACCGCGACCTTCCAAGCGGCGGCGCAGTTCCTTTACTGATGGCGGCAACATATAAATTGAAACAACGTCATTCGGTGCCTTTTCTTTCATTTGGCGTAAGCCGTCCCAGTCCATATCAAAAATTACGTCTTTGCCGACATTGATGAAACCATCGACTTCGCTGCGCAGAGTACCGTAACGGCTGCCATATTGAGAATCGACATATTCGTAAAACGCATCTTCTTTCAAGAGTTTGTCATATTCCGCATCACTGACGTAATAATAGTCAACGCCATTTACTTCGCCTTCTCGCGGTTGGCGTGTGGTAACAGAAACCGACCAGTTGAGATGTTCATCTTCGGCCAGCAGACGTTTGATAACTGTTGTTTTGCCGGTTCCGGAAGGTGCCTCAATTACAAACATTATTCCGCGGCGTACGGCATTTAATTGCTTTAATAGTTCGCTCATTCTTTCCTCTTGTCAAATCAGAATATTTATCATAAACTTTGGCTATGTTATTACAATTCTTTCAAAATTTCTACAAGGAATTACGGATATGCAAAAAAAATTTTCAAATATTTTAATTACCGGTGCATCGTCGGGAATCGGTGAGGCAGTGGCGCTTTATTTGGCAGAACAAGGAGCAAAAACATTGTTTTTAAGCGGGCGTAATGCTGAAAGACTTGAAAATGTGGCAGCGCGCTGTAAAGATTTAGGCGCAATCGTACATTCTAAAGTTATCAGTGTATGTGATAAAGATGCTATGGCACAATGGATTTTGGCGTGTGAGCAAACGGCAGCGCTTGATTTGGTGATGGCAAATGCCGGTGTGTCGACAGGTGAAGAAACCGCGGAAAATGTTTATAATACCTTTAATACCAATGTGTTTGGGGTTTTGAATACTGTAACACCGGCTATAGAAATTTTTAGAGCGAGGACGGATAAAAATGTTGTGAGAACGATTGCAATAACGGCATCTATTGCCGGTTATCACGGATTGCCGAGTTGTCCGTCATACAGCGCAACAAAGGCGTGCGTCAAGGCTTACGGAGAGGCGTTGCGTGGGAGTTTGAAAACGGATAATATTGATGTAAGTGTGATTTGTCCGGGATTTGTAAAATCGAGAATTACGGATAAAAACACTTGTCCGATGCCGTTTTTTATGAGTGCGGAAAAAGCGGCAAAAATTATTGTGGCGCGATTGGAAAAAAATGTCGGGCTGATTGCTTTTCCGTGGCCGATGCGGTTAGCAACGTGGGCATTATCAATTTTGCCGAATCGGCTGACTGATATGATTTATGCCGCTTTGCCGCATAAAGTTTAATCTCCGGAATAGTCTTTTTGAAAGCGTTGCCAAGCGGCTAAAGGTTGGGTTGCTCGCTTTTGTTCTACGGCTACACGGCGCTTTTGAGCAGTTGCAAATTCGTTAGCACGTTGCATACGTTGTTCTTCTTGAAATGACTGCGGATATTTAATGTCGGTTTGTTCAGAGTGTTTTTGTTTGTAGCCGCCGGTTTTTTCCGCTATTTTTTGCATTTTTTCACGTCGTTTGCGCTCAAATGCCTCAGCTTCGGCAATGAGTGATTCGGATTCATCAAACATTTGGTCAATACTGTAAACAAACAATGTAGATTCTTCTCCGGCGTTAATCATATCTTGATATTGTTTGATAATTTTAGGCTCCATTTTGTCACGTTCGCGCATCATTCCCTCATAATCCGGAGAACCTTTGCGTGCTTGCGGTTTAGGGAATTCTACGGACACAACACCATCATTATCGTGCAAATAAACGGAGCCGAACAAACGTGTGAGCGGATATGTTTCTTTTTGCCGATGCAATTGAATGCGGCTGTAATATATTTGGTCGTGGATGATACCATTACTTGGAGCAATATCAATATATTGCACACCGGAAAACTGAGATTCCGAACAAACTACTTTATATGTTTTAATACTCATAACATCTCCTTTAATAATCTCTTTGCAACAGTTGTTTAATTTGTAATGCCAATACTCCGTGTTTGCTATATTTTTCATCGCGTCGTTTGAGGTATTCTGATGTTTGTAAGCGAGTGAGAGCTGATTTTTGCTGCTGTAGTTTAAGTTTATGCATTTGTTCTTCTTGCGGTGAATTTATCTTTTTTTGAGTGCTATCAATTTCATTAGAAACAGTATCAATAATTCCCATTGTAAAAGCCTGATGTAATTCCGTTCGAACCGTGATGGTTCTTTTTTGATTTTGTGCCATCATTTTTTCAAATTGCATAATGATTTTATGGCGCAACATATTTTCTTGTGCGGCACTGAGCTCTATTGGGGATAACCCGCCGTTTTCTGGCGGCAGGAACATAATTTCAGGTTTATTGCCTTCTCCCATATCATAAAGACAGATAGAACCGGCAACTTCCGTAGTTGAAGAATCGCGTAGTTTGCGCTCTTTAACAATGAGCTGATGCAAAGCATTATCTGCGGGAACAATGTCGACTATGAGCGGTTCGGTGTCTGATTTTGTGCAAACAACTCGATATTCTTTTCCGGCGTAACACATAATTCTCTCCTTTTATTTTTTCGGCGTATTATACATCTAAATCAGAGAAGAGTCCAGACATTTATTCTTATGTAAAAAATTGTTAAAATTTATATTTCATACCGACTAATCCGGTATGGGCATTATATTTGTCGCGATAGTCGCCCAAATATTGTGCGCTCAAAGAAAAACGCTCGGTAAAATCTGCCGTAAAGCTGACAGATGTCTCCAAACCGAATTTATTTAATGTTTGTCCGTGCAAAGTATAGGTTTCGCCGTTTGGCAGAGTAACAACGGCTTCATCAGCGTCGGAAGAAAAGTCGTAAGTCAGTCCGACATAAAGCTCCGGCCGCATAATGCGACGGTAGTCGTTATATATATCCGCACCGGCACGAATACCGGCAACTCCACGCACCAAACGTATGTCATTGGAGGCAATTTGCTGATTGGAACCATCTGTATATTCTTCACGTTTCATCAAATATGTACGCACCCCGATTTGCGGTGTAAAGCAACGTCCCTGATAGCCGACTGTAGTTTGAGTGGCAAGCGTACGAACATCATACGACGCATTGGCTGTTTGGTCAAAAATATCGGCCTTTTCTTTATATTTGGAAAGGGTATAAGAAACAGCTTCGTTAATGAAAAAATCATTTGGTCGGATTTCGGCGTAAGCAAACATTTTATACGAATCAACATCGGTATCGCGCTGCAAAGATTTGACTTTATTTTGTTCAAATGCATAGCCGACACCAGCCGTAAATGAGCGAGCAAATTGTTTTTCTAAAGCAGCAATAACGCCTTGCTTATCACTTTCAAACGATTGCCGATTGTCGCTTTTTTCAAATTTTGATTTACCCTTATATGCATTGAGCCACATTGATGCCGGATTGATTAAATCACCCGAAGCAAGGCCATAAGTATAGCCTTGACCGGCATACGGCGGTTGATAGTAAGAGTGATTATCATAATACGGACGGCTGTATGGTCTTTGTTGGCGGTATGAGGCATTACTTTGGTTTGTTCTGTATAGCGGTACGCGTGCGGCATTTCTTAAATGTGAATTGAGCATAGAAAATAAGCCGCTGTTGTCAGTTTCTATTGCTTGAATTACCGGTGATTCATTTGGAGCTAAGGCGGTGAGGTTATCAATAAATTCTTCAGCATTATTTTGGGCTGAATCTCGTAATTTTTCGGCTAATTCGCTATGGTTTGGAATGTTGCTGTCAACCCAAGCGGCTGCGGCTTCTTGTGCTGTTTGAGAGCCGCCGTTTTCGGCAACCAAATCACGTGCTGTTTTTATGGAATAAATCGTGTACCAGCCGTCATCGTTTTTCTTGATAAAGCGATATAAATTGTTGTCTATGTCGCCGTTTAAAGCGGCAAAATTGCCATTTTGTGTTTCTAAAATTTGAATATCCGCACTTTGATTTATGCCGATTAAACCATTTGAAAAAGTGACTTTGAGTTTAGCTGTATCGACAAAAGAAACAGTTTCGGCGGCAAACAGTCCGTGGTCATCCAACGTTTTGATTTTGAGTGCTAACACAGAGCCTGTGCCGAATGTGGCGTTTTTGACGTTGATATGACTGGTGGCAATATCTAAAGTACCATTGATTGTCAAGTCAATGTTATCAGCTGCAGAATTTTCCAGTGAAAGTGTTCCGTCTTTGGCAATACTGATTGCTGATGTGTTGCCACTGCTGTATAAGCGAGTGTTTTTAACGTTTACGGCTGAATTTTCGGCAATTGTAAAACCTTTGTTACCGGCAAAATCAAGTGTGGATTTATTCTCGGCATCAGCAAAGCCGATAATGTTCAATGTACCGGAAGTTGTTCCGGCATCGGTAGCTGCGGTATAAGTTGAGAACGCAGTATCGGCAGTAAAGGTTTTGTCGGTAAAGTTAGTGTTTGTATTCAATAAATTAAGTGTATCACCGAGCGAATCGTGAATCTCAATATTATCCAAGCGAGAGCCGGTAATGCGCAATCCGATAGAATCATTTGGAGTTTGAGTGGTTGCTAACTCTAACTTGCCGTAAAAAATTTCATCTTGAGTTTTATGATAGAAGATATCAGACCAACGGGCATTTGCCGGAATAACGTCATCGCGTGTATGAGTTTTATGTCCAACAGTATAGGTTTCAGAGGCAATTTGTGCCGTAGCATTTTCGCTAAGTTTGAGCTGAACATTATCATTAGTTGTTTCCAAAATTTTAATGGTAAATTCGGCCGATTTTTCATCATCTAAAAGCTTATCGGAATTTGCATTGACGACATTAAGCCGATTTAAGTTAATGACGGCGGCAGAATCTTCAATAATAGATATTTTATCCGCTGTACGCTCGCCTAAGTCTATATCTATATCATACAAATTTTTATCGGCGCCGGTAAGGTCATTCAACTGCTTGAAGGAGTAGGTTTCAATAGTGTCGTTGCTAAGTTTAAATACAGTGTCGCTCGCTACAACGTTAACAGATGAAAAGCTGTTCGGCAACAAAGAAATTTCGGCATTATGTATATTGGCATCAGCAATCCCATAGACTACACCGCTGAGATTGCTTTTGCCGCTGATGTCGAGCTTAAATTTATCTGAATCTTGTAATGGCAATGTTCCATTATCCAAGAATTCTATATCTCCGTAAATGTCGGCATTATTAAGATTAAGATTTAATGTTGCGGCATCTGTAAAGTTATGGAATAAAATATCTCCGTGCAGAGATGAATTTGTTAAGTTTATGTTGGCATTATCTATTGCATTAACGTCTACGTGAATTGTGCCGTTTAAATCTGCCGCGGTAGCACTGATATTGGTGTTGATGCCAAAAACCAAATAATCGGACACCACGGTCAGATTATTAAAGCTCAAATTACCTATGCCACTTGAAAATCGAGATGCACCGGCAGAAAGAACAGAAGAGTTTTTGCCTAATCCGGAAATGCTTAAATTGTTGTTTACTTCGATATCTCCCTCACCGGAAACCGTATAGTTTGGCGCAGAAGCCGTGGCATTAAAAGTTTTGTTGAGATTGGTGGTATCTGCCGCGACCAGACGCAAGGTATCACCAAGAGGAGTGTCGATGGGGGTATCTGCCGTGCGGGTTGTTTTCATACCGATAGAATCGTTGGCGGTAACAGAAGTTGCAATGTCTATTTTGCCATAGGTTGCCGTGGAGCTACCATGTATATAATAAATATCACTCCAAAGGGTGTTTGATTTTATCGAATCTTGTGTTGAGCTATTATAGGTTGTCTTAATCACGCGTTCACCGCCGAGCTGAGCGACAGCCTCAGCACTCAAGGCAAGCTGCAGTTTATCACTCGGAGTTTCCAAAAGACGGAGCTTAAAGTTTTCATCGGTAATATCGGCAAAAGAGATGCCGCCCGCAACGTTGAAACTTTTTATCATAATTTTGCCGGTAGAATCCGTTGCAACAGTAGTGGCTTTGAGAATATCCGATGTTTTGTTTGCCAAGTTGAGGTCAAACAAATAATTTAGGTTTCCGGCTAAATTAACAGTGCCGAGTTCGGAGTCGGCAATATAGCCATCAGTGGTGTCAAGAGTTCCGCCGGCAGCAGTGGTATTTATAGCCGCAGCATTTAAACTGCCGTGTAATGAGGAGCCGTAAGTTCCAAATATAACAGAAGAGTTGTTTAAGCTGAGTTGATTACCGACAAATTTGTTGTTTAAGTTGATTTTAGCATTGTTTTCGAGCGTTATTGTTCCGGTTCCGCTGATGCCGTCATTTATATTGAGTACACCGTTTGCATCAACCGTGATGGTTCCCAAGTTATGAATACCATCGGTAACCACTACCATCTGCGGCGTGTTAGGGGATATGCTTGAATTATAACGGACAGAATTGTTGGTGAAAGTGTTGGTTCCCACAAATGTAATTGTGCCGACATTATAAATAGCACCGCCTTGGACATTATCGGGATTGGAATTGTTCGCTATGGCATAGTTATCGCTGAAAGCAGAATCCTTTATGGTCAGACTCATATTTTCGCCGTTATAAATCGCACCGCCACGAGCTGTTCCGTTCGAATCGGCGGTTTTTGTCGTGTTGCCGCTGAAAGTACCGGAGAGTAAATCTATACCTTTGGAGGTTTCGTTGCCGTAAAATTGATAAATAGCACCGCCTAAAGCATCTCCCAAAACGGTTTCAGTACTGTTATCGGTAAAATTTGCCTCGATTTCTTTAATATAACCGGCGTTAAAAATTGCACCGCCACCGGCCGTCGGCGCAATTCCGGATTCCGGATTTGATGCGGTGGCGGTAGAAGATGCTGAATTGCTGATGAAACTACCGGAAATTTTTTCAATTGTGGAATTGGTACGATTATATATTGCTCCGCCGCTGACTGCTCCGAGTGCCGTGATGGTATTATTGCTAAACTTGCCGCTAATGGTATTGATGGAGGCGGCAACTTCAGTTGATGTATTGCCGCTTGTGTAAATCGCACCACCGCGCGCTTGAGTATAGCCGACAGCACTGTTGTCGGAAAAGTCAGCAGTAATTGTATCAATAGTGCCGCCAAAGTTATAAATGGCTCCGCCGAAGGCGTATGTGGTTTCAGATTGAGCATAGTTTTCTTTAAAACCACTGTTGGCTGCGGTGATGGCGCCAATGGTTTGTGTGTTATAAATAGCACCGCCGCGAGCATTGGTATAGCCTTTGGCATAGTTGCCGCTGAAATCACCGGTCACAGAGCTAATATTCCCGTTTTCTTCGATTTCGGGATTTGCAGTCAGATAATGTCCATTGTTATAAATAGCACCGCCTAAAGAGTAGCCGGTTGCTGACTGAGCGTAGTTGGTTTCAAAGTTTCCTTCAATCGCACCGATTTTACCATAGTTTAAAATAGCTCCACCGCAGCTTTGAAGATAGCCTTTAGCATAATTTTCAATAAAATTGGCAGTTATATCCCCGATTTGCGCATAAATTCCGGCGGAAAGAACACCATTGTTTCGAATGGCGCCGGCCAGAGCATAATTGTCGTCAGAGAGGGCATAGTTTTGGGTAAATTCTCCGATAATATTACCGATAGTGCCGGAATTATTTAAAGCACCGCCATAGGCGTATGAGCCGGTAGAGTGGGCAAAATTACGCTGAAATATTACGTTGGTCATTTCTCCGATGTATGGGGTAAAGGCGTATGTATAATCACCTTTATTAACGCCACTGCTGAGCGCGGCACCGGTGGCACGTCCGGCACTTTCAATATAGTTGTGTATAAATCTGACGTCGGTCATTTTATCAATTCGACCGCGTTGGTTATCAGTTTCGGTATTTGTTCCGGCGGAAAGATTGAGAAGAGCTCCACTGCTAGAGGCTTTTACCATTTCTGTTTTGGTATGATTATCTTCAAACAAAGCGTGTGTAAGCTCTTTGATTGCACCTTGATTATACAGCCCCGGTGCAGAAGCGTGATTATTTTCATAGACACCGGTAATATCATACGTTCCCGGTCGGTACAGATAGTTATTTTTAAAGGTAATATTTTTAATATAATCAATAGAAGAACCGCCTTGATTATCTATAACTCCGTGGTTGCCTCCGCCTCCGGTTGAGTCGGTTGCGCTTTCGGCCTCATGAGTCAGCATAGTAATATTTTCGAGCGTAATATTTTCCAGTGTGCCGATATGTGCGCCGGGAGCATTTTCAATAAATCCTCCGTGAGGAGCGTTTCTTTGAGGGGCAAAGGTTAGGTTTTTAACGGTCACATCTTTGATTACATCGATAATACCTTGTTCTTTATTAGTGATAATTCCGCCCATCGGTCCGCCTTTCGGTGGTGTGATGGTAATGTATAAATCAGTGAAATCCGTGTTGGAAATTTGGGTAATATGTCCTCCATTACTAATAGCCCCGATATAGCCATCTTGCAAAAAAGAAACATAGTTTTGATTGAATAAAACATTATCAATTGCAAGTGTACCAAGGTTATGTAATAAATATGGCGACGGATTGCGAGAAACAATATTGCCGGAACCGTTAAGTAAAGTCAGATTATTTAAAGATAAAGCAGAATTTTCGTTGATTACGAAACCATTGCCTTCATTAATGTTTAAGGTAGATGTGTTTTTACCTAATCCGGAAATGCTCAAATTGTTGTTTACTTCGATATCTCCCTCACCGGAAACCGTATAGTTTGGCGCAGAAGCCGTGGCGTTAAATGTTTTGTTGAGATTGGTGGTATCTGCCGCGACCAGACGCAAGGTATCACCAAGAGAAGTGTCGATGGTTGTATCTGCCGTGCCGGTTGTTTTCATACCTATAGAATCATTGGCGGTAGCAGAAGTTGCAACATCTATTTTGCCATAAGTGATTTGTTCGGTTATTTGTTTATGATATTCTTTATTCCAAGTGTTGTTTGCCTCAATCGAATCTGTAGAAATATCATAAGCATTGTCTGTCTTAATCACGCGTTCACCGCCGAGCTGAGCTATAGTCTCAGTGCTCAAGGCAAGCTGCAGTTTATCATTCGGAGTTTCCAAAAGACGGAGCTTAAAGTTTTCATCGGTAATATCGGCAAAAGAGGTGCCGCCCGCAACGTTGAAACTTTTTATCATAATTTTGCCGGCGGTACCGATGTTTTTTAAACTAACAGTCTGACCGGAACTGATTTCAAAACCATCGCCGCTCATATTTATGCCCGCACCTGACATATCCAGTGCAACATTTGCCGTGTTGTCTGTAGCTAATCTGCTCACTAAACCGTCATAATCGGTGACAGTTTCTGCAGCAATTGCCAAGCCGGAAAATGTAAGAAATCCTAAATTGAGCCAAAAACATTTTTTTAAGACACTGCTGTATTGGCGAGCAAGCAAACCTATTGCGGTGCGTGAAAATCTCATTATCACAGTCCTTTTGTATATACAACTGTATGCAATATACACTGTTTGTGATAAAGAAATGGTTAAAATGTCGTAACCGCTTTAAGGCGCTTTTTATGCTTATTTGATATACGGCAAAGCGTTGGCTAAGTCTTCTTCGGTGTTGATATCGGCCGGAGCTTCCTTAACCAGTTTGATGTTATCAACCAGCATAGCGCGAACACTCATACCGTTTTCGAGCGCACGCAACTGTTCCAAAGCTTCGCGTTTTTCCAAAACTCCGGTCGGGAGAGATACCATTTTTTGCAATGATGCCGCTTTGAAAACATAAATACCGATGTGGTAATACAAATCCTGATTAGGGCACTTTTCCGGATTGCGGGTATATGGTGCGGTGGCGCGAGTAAAATACAAGCAACGGCCTTCTTTTTCGCCTTCACGCAAGCCCATCACGATTTTTACTACATTCGGATTATTCTTGTCTTCTTCGTTTTTAATCAGCATACCGCAAGTGGCAATATCACAACCTGTACGCTCCACCATTTCAATCAGCGGCAGAGTGACTTTAGGGTCAACATTGATGTTATCTCCCTGAAAATCAACCACAATATCGTATTTTGAACCGTCAGGGTCCAATACCTTGAGTGCGGCGGCAATGCGGTCGGTTCCGCTCGGCAGATTCGGGTCAGTTAAAATCGCGGTAGCTCCGAATTTTTTGCATTCATCAACAATCGCCTGATCACCGGCGGCAATTGCTATATCTGTATCCAGTGCATTTTTAACATTTTCATACACACGCTGCACCATTGTTTTGCCGTTAATTACGCGAAGCGGTTTGTTTGGTAAGCGTGTTGCGGCCAGACGCACCGGCATTAGGGTTATTACTTTACTCATATTGTTCTCCTTTGGTTAAAGTTGTCCATATTGCGAATCGGCAGACATTGCCGCAAATTCCGCTTTGATTTTTGCAATAATAAGTGCTTTTTCTTGTGGTGCATATTTGCCGATTGTGCGATTCCAGACCGTGTCAGGCCATTCGGGGTCGCCTTTTTTGCGGCATACAATATGCACATGCAGTTGCGGTGTCATATTGCCAATCATTGCCACATTGTCTTGGTCACAGGGAAATAGCTTAAACATTACGCTTTCGGCAAGTGCAATTTCACGCATAAGCTGTAAACGTTCGTCCATAGTCAAGTTTGTCATATTTTTGGTATTTTCTTTCTTTGGAACCAGAAAAATCCACGGATAGTGTTGATTATCTTCAAACAGAACACGGCACAATTTCAGGTCTGTTACATAATCTTTTGCCGCCAGACCGGCCACAAGTTCAAATGCCATTTAACGTCCTCCCACACTTTTGATTTGTATAATTTGTTGTACATCAATATTTTGTTCAAGGCAAAGACTTTTCACAGTTTTACCTTTAGAAATTTCCTCTGCTGTTACGCCGGTTTCAACACAAAGAATCGGGATAATGCCGGCATTAAGGCCGCCTTTGATATCGGTGCGCACTGTATCGCCAATCATACAAGTCCGCATTTTATTTATTTTTATTCCGTTTTTTTGCAACAGAGCAAACGTATAATCATAGATATTTGTATGCGGTTTGCCGTATTCCAACACTTCTGCGCCGCGTTTTCTGAACATTTCGGCAATACTTCCGTTGCGCACTACAAAAACCGCCTCAGCTTCCGGCACCAACGGATGTCCTTCTTTGGCGGTAAAGTCCGGATTGGCATTTAACACCGGCAAACCTAGGGATACGGCCTTATCTACAATTTCCGTAAAAGGCTCGGCGGTAAGGGTATCCCATATTTTGCAACTATTATCTCCACGGTTTTCTACCGGCCAAAATAGGTGATTATATTGCGGATATTTTGCCACATCTTTTTCGTATAAAAATGGCACGCCGCAATAGATAAAATCGGCATCTTGTATGGTGTAAACCTGTTGATACGGTGTATCAGCAAATGCAGTTTGATGTGGCTGCCCGATAACATAGTATTTATGTGGGTGCGGATTGCTACGGAACATAATGTCGCCTTTGCTAAGATGGTATCTTAATACATCGCCGGATGAAAAAAGAAAATTGTAGTCAGTTCCGGCAATCATACCGCGTTTGCCGTAACTTGCCATAAGTTTTTCGTGTGTTTGCGTTGAGTTGGATATGACAACAACGGTTTTACCTTCCGCAACCAGAGAACGCATTGTTTCTACGCTGTTTTCATAAAATTGTTTGCCTTCCCAAAAAACACCGTATGCATCAAATAAAAATAAATCGAATCGGTTTGCAATTGCGGTAAGGCTGTTATAAATCATTTTTTCTCTCCGTATTTTCTAAAATGGCGATACGCGCTTTATGCGGAATTTTCAGAGTAGCATATTGCGGATTTTTTTGCACAAATTCTAGCCATGCTTTACGGCTTGATTTGTGTTTGGTCTGCATCTCCGGAACAATCCAGATATTTTCATTATAATAAAAAATCTCTTTTCCGCCCAGAGTAATACCGGTAAATGGTTGTTGTGACATTTTTTTGAGTGCGTGCAAAATATGTTCGGCGCGCGGAATATATTGTCGGCGGCAAATATGAGCCAAAATACGAAACTTCATTTCTGAATGCCAGTAGAGAAAATGGCTGTACTTAAAATAAAAGATGTCAGGTGTTAATGTTTGAACTTCTGTAATAAGCAAGTTTTGGAGTTGTTCTTCAATGTAATCCTCTGCGCTTTGTAAGCGATTGGCGGTTTCCGCCATATTACGCACGGATAGTCCGATTGTTTTTTCTAGTTGCGGTAAAAATGCGCGAATTCGATTACGTAAATATTTAGTATTTGAGTTAGATTCATCTTCTTTCCACTCAATCTGTTTATTTTTCAGGTATAACCGCATTTTTTCCGGCGGAGTATGCAAGAGCGGACGGGCAATAATGATGCCGTTGTTGATGAATATTTCGCGCATACTGCATAAACCATCTAAACCGCTGCCTCTCTGTAAACGCATCAAAAATGTTTCGGCTTGGTCGGTTTGATGATGGGCCGTAAGCAAAACGTGTACATTGTGTTGTTTACACCATTGTGTCAGCAAATGATAACGGGCTGTTCGGGCGGCCTCTTCAATGCCGGTTCGCGGTTTATTTTCACGCCAATCTAAAATATGGTGTTCAATGTTGTGTGTTTTCATTATCTTGGCAACATATTCTGCTTCGGCAGTCGCATTGAGGCGTAAATGATGATTAACGGTCAGTGCCACAATTTCAAAACCAAAAACAGTCAATTCTTCTTTTGCCATAAGCACAAGAGCGAGCGAATCGGCACCACCGGAAACTGCAACGGCAATTTTTTGTGCCTTTAGATGATGTTTGGCAAAAAATTCTTGCACAGCTTTAGTTCCGCTTACACTTCAGCTTTTGTCTTTCTGAAATTACTTTGGCACGAACTTCAACGTGTCCGGACGGATATTCGTCATCAAAACTTGTCAGAATTAAGCAAGCTCGTTGATTGTCATTCAACAATTCAAATGTTACGGCAAGGCGATATAAACTGTCGGCACCCTTGTTTCCGTTTTTGTATTTGTCATAACCTTCTTTAAATGCAATTTTTGCTTTATTATAATCATTCTGCTTGAGATAAATTTCTCCAAGCCAGTATTGTGCGTTGCTGGCAAGTCCGTGTTGCGGAAATTGTTTTAAAATATCTTCAAAACCAAGCTCAGCCTCATCATATAGGCCGGAATTATATGCTTTTAGTGCGTTATCATACATCGTCTGTGGGTTGTTGGCATTGATAATATTACCATTTGTATTCGCAATAACGGCAACCGGAGTGGCAGAAACAGGGGCTTTATCCAGCGGAGCCAAATCGTTGCCGCTGATTTTATCTCCGGCAACGGATGATGCGGCATTTTTTGCTACCGGTGCGTCATAAGTAGCCGGCAAGTTAGGCGCGGGTGCACTTAAGTTACTCGGAATCGGTCGACCTTCCAAAATTTTTAGGCGAATTTCCATATCGCGATTATATTTTTCTATTTTTTCATTATTTTCTTTCAGCATATGCTCAAGTTCGTCCATACGGCCGTTTAGCTTGCGAATCACCTCATCATATTCACTGATTTTTCCTTGAACCTCACCGTTTGCTGAAGTGGTTTTGGTATTTTCACGATACATTTGGCGCTGCAAAACCTTAACATCTTCACGCAGATTTGCCAATTCTTGCTCCAATGTTGCTGCATGGCTGGTATATGGCAATAAAAGTGAGCTAAGCGCAATAGTATAATATAAAATCCGTTTCATTTTGACCTCGTACGAAATTATTTTGTTTTATTTATAATGTCTTTTTTAGCGGATTACAAGCATAAACAAAAAAGACGCAACCAAAATAAGCTGCGCCTTTTAATGAATCTACTTTAAACTGTCGTATTATTCAGCTGAGCTTACAACTGTAACGGCACGACGGTTTTGAGCCCAAGCTGCTTCGTTGCTACCAAATACAGCCGGTCTTTCTTTACCGTAAGAAATCGTAGAAATTCTGTGTTCTGCAACACCTTTAGCTACCAAGTATTGTTTTACAGCGTTGGCACGGCGTTCACCCAGAGCCAAGTTGTATTCACGGGTACCTCTTTCATCGCAGTAACCTTGAACGATTACGTTCACATCATCATGGCTGTTCAACCAAGCAGCTTGAGAATCCAAAGCAGCACGAGCTTCAGCCGAAAGAGCGGAACTATCTGTATCAAAATATACAATATCCGTTGTGTTTTCAGCAAAAGAACGAGCTAATCTAGATTCACAATCAGCACCGCTGAACAAACCGCCGTCTGCACCAAATACAGAACAGCCAGATAAAGCTACAAGAGCTACGAACAAACTTAAAAGTTTTTTCATTTTATTTTCTCCATATGGTTTTTTTAATATTATCGTATTGCTACGAGTGTTTACTTAATTGAATAACAACTAATACAGTGATAACTTATGTAATAATTGTAAATTTTTCAATAAGAAAATGAAAAAAATAGAAATAAAGTTGAAAACTGTGCATTATTTTTATAAATTTTGGTTTTATAAAGGTTGTTTTTTTACCTTGTAAGCCGCGTCAACAATGCTTTTTTGTTTTTCTAAGTCAAAATCAGCACGTACATTGAGTTGCGGTGCCACCAAAGAGATGATATTGCGCGAAATCGGTACGGCATTCCAACCGGCAGTGGTATAGCCATAGGTTTCTTTGCTGGCCTTAGGGTCATCAATAACTACCAAAAGTGCATATTGCGGGTCAGATTGCGGAAAGGCGGATATAAACGAAGAAATACTTTTTCCGTGGTTATAATGCCCGTTTTCAAGTTTGTCGGCAGTACCGGTTTTACCCATTACCTGATAGCCGTCAACGTTGGCGCGTCTACCGGTTCCGCGAGTAACGACGGCACGCAAAAGAGTGCGCATAGAATCGGAAGTTTTTTGCGAAACAACGCGTTTTCCTTTATGCTTTACATTTTTCAACAGAGTAGGCTGATGATACATTCCGCCGTTGACTATTGCCGAAAACGCAGTAATGATGTGTAGCGGAGTTGAAGAAATGCCATAACCGTAGCTGATGGTGACCATTGAAGTTTCTCCCCAATTTTTTTCGCTTAAAAACCACGGTTTAGCCAGTTCAGGCAGTTCAAATTCGGTCAGAGCCTTATCCATATTGATACTTTGTAAGAATTTGCGCTGAAATTTTTTGCCGACACGCATAATTTCCAAAGTGGAACCGATGTTAGAAGATTCTACCAAAATATCTTCCGGTGTCAATTGTCCGTGTGAACCATGCGGATCGGTAACCTTGAGACGATGCACTTGAATATGATGTGAGGTATCAAAGCGGTCGGTTACTTTTACTTTGCCGCTTTCCAGACTTAAGGCGGTGTTAAATACTTTGAATACCGAGCCGGCTTCATAAATGCCTTTGGTGGCAAAATTAAACATTTCACGTTCGCCAAATTTGGAATTTTCATTCGGGTCATAATCCGGTATGGAAGTCATTGCAATAACCTGACCATTTTTAACGTCCATTAAAATTGCCGCGCCGCCTGCCGCATTAAATTGTTTTACACCGGCAATCAGCTCATCGCGAATCTGATTCTGAATACCTAAATCAACCGATAAATATAATGGCTTGGTTGAAGTCGTAAGACGTTCGTTCATTGATTTTTCAACACCGGAAATACCTGTGTTATCTACATCGGTAGTGCCTAAAACGTGCGCAAACAGATTCTTGTGCGGATATATGCGTTTTTCGCAATTTTCAAATTCCAATCCCGGAATTCCCAGATTATTGACCTGTGATTGTTGCGCCGGAGAAAGATTGCGTTTTAAATAAATAAACGCGCCTTTGCGATTAAGGCGGCTTAAAAAATATTCATAAGAATCATTCGGAAAAATTTCATTAAGTTTTATGGCAACTTCTTCCGGTTCGCGAATTTTTTTGGTGTTGGCATAAAGATTAACTGTTGGCAAAGACGTGGCGATAATTTCTCCGTTGCGGTCCATAATATCAGCACGAGTTACCGGATTTTTAAAGTGAAAGATATCTTCAGCCATTTGATCTGAAATTGCCGTATCTATATTGATGCCATTACCCAAACAAACATAACTCACACGGATACAAAGTGCCAGATAAACGGCAATAAAACAACAAAGAGTGAACCATGTGCGGGCACGACAAGTTGAAACATTGTCATTTTCGGTGGTGTAGCTTTTGGTACTGATACTGCGACGCGAAATTTTTATCTCCTGTCCCGGAAGATAAAATTTTTCGTTTTTTCGTTTTGAAAAGCTAACGTTAAATCCCATTTTATTTCTTCTTAGCTTCTGCCTTAACCAGTGTTGTTAAACTCTTTTTGTCGGTTCGGACGGATTGCTCCGAATCGTTATTTTCATAATTGAAGTGTAACGCAGAAAAGTTAATAATTTGTTCAGGTTTTGCATTTTCTAAAGATAATTGCTCATTTGCGAGTTTGCGCAAGCGCTCCGGCGTGTTATAATGGCTCCACTCCGCTTTAAGAACGTGAATATCGGCAATATCTTTTTGAATGTTGTTGTTGATTGTAGCCAAACGACGCTCTAAGCCTTGTACCTTATTTTTTAAGACAGAAGAACCTAGCGCAACTACCAAGGTTACCATAAACCATAAAACAACCATTGCAGTTTTGATATTACCCATTTATTTATCTCCTTATTGCATATCTGAGTTTAGCTGAGCGGGCACGTGGATTGATACGGCATTCTTCCGCGGTTGGTGCCAGTGCGTTAGAAACTTCGGCAAACAAGCTGTTATCCGGCATAAGTTCCGGTGCGTATTTTGAAATGCGGACTTTTTTGCCGCCATTTTCTTTAAAATAATTTTTAACGATGCGGTCTTCTAAAGAGTGAAAATCAACAACCACTAAACGAGCTCCGGAAAGCAGTCGGGAAGTTGCACCTTTTAAACCGCGTTCAAGCTCACCCAGTTCATCGTTTACGGCAATTCTTAATGCCTGAAAAGTACGGGTTGCCGGGTCAATTTCACCGGCGTGCTTGTGAATAACGGTATAAATAATTGCGGCCAATTCGGTGGTTGTTTCGATTTTTTGATGACGACGATATTCAACAATTTTTGCGGCAATCTGGCGTGATTTCCGCTCTTCTCCATATTGATATAAAATATCGGCCAATTCTTTTTCACCATAAGAATTAACAATATCTTTGGCGCTTATACCTTCGCAAGACATACGCATATCAAGTTCGGCTTCTTTAGCAAACGAGAATCCGCGTTCGGTATTATCCAACTGCATTGAAGAAACACCTATGTCAAAAACTGCTCCACCGATTTTTTCCGACACTAAATCAGCAAAATCACCAAAATTGCCGGCACGAAATTCAAAACGCGAATTGTACATATTTCTAAATTCATTAGCGCGAATCCGTACATTAGGGTCTCGGTCAAGCGCTATTACTTTACATGGAGCAGCCTCTAAAATAGCCTGAGTATAGCCACCATTGCCGAAAGTGGCGTCAACATATATTTCTCCTGCTCTGGGCTGTAGATATTGCAAAACTTCATTAAGCATTACAGGAATATGTTTTTGCTTATGCTCAGTCATTATTCCTGCTCCTTTGACGTTTTCAGCGAAGGGCGGTTTTTCATTACTTCAGCACGGATTCGCGCTTCTTCTTTTTCCCAATTTTGCGGATTCCAAATCTGGAACTTGCGTCCTTTGCCGACAAATACGGCCGTATCGGTAATTTGTGCGTGTTTTAAAAGCTTGTCTGTCAGCATAATACGACCGGTACTGTCAAACGCAAAGCGCTTGGCATCGCCGAAAATCAAGTTAGTCAAATTATCCTGAGTTTCCGAAAAGAAATCGGTGGCATTTTCAATCTCGGTTGCAAGCTTGTCAAGAGTATCTTCCAAGCAACCTTCAATACAAGGTGCACTCAGACTGCGATAGCAAACAATTTCGGTTGATAATTCTTTAACGATTGCGCGGTAATCTGAGGGCAGGGAGACGCGTCCTTTGGTGTCTACCTTGTTGAAAATCGTATCCATAAACAGAAAGATTTTCCGCATTTTACCGATTCCTTTGCTGCTGTTTCACACCTTTATGGTATAACACGGGATTTTATGGGATTCAATGGGAATTTTTGGTACTTTTAATAATGTTTCTGTTTTGTTCTTTCCGCTTTTTTGCTGCAAGATATTTTATTTATTAAATTCAATCAGTTATATCTAGCTTTATAAAATGCAAAAAAATTAAATATTTTGTAAAAACACTGTGGATAGTAGAAATATCGGCATTATTTGATTTAATTCAGTGTAATTATCTTGACAAAATCAAAGAAAATGCATAAGCTAAAGCATATTCACCAATTATACAGATATTATGAAAGAGATTACTATTAACGATGTGAGAAGAGCTATCAGCTATGTCGGATTTGATGTTCGGGAATGGTCTGATGAAAAGTTGCTTGGCGCCGATTTTATCCGTGACTTGGATATGGGTAATATTCGTGTGGCCAATGTGTCTATCGAGATTCAGCGGATTCACAATATTTCATTGCCGCCTGAAATGTTTCAGCAGATGAAAGAAAATACGGTCGGTGCTTTTCTGAAAGCGGCTAATGACTGTTTGAAGTGCCAAAGCGTAGTTTGTTGAGGCTGAAGCTAAAGAAGTTTGCGATGAGGAGGTACTTGTCGCAAGCTTTTTTGTTTTTGAACAGATAAAACCAATGTTATAGATTGTCAGTACGAGCAAGAGTTAAGGCGTAAACTTCAGTCGCACCGGCTTTGC
>DEST01000032.1 GCA_002361365.1 Alphaproteobacteria bacterium UBA3307 | reverse complement strand
GCAAAAACCACTAAATTTCCTTTTGCATAACCGGAACTTTGCATACGCCCGACAGCCATATCTATTGCCCTATCCAATCTGTCTCCGCCGGATGGTACAATATTTTCATTTATCTCCGGCAGCAAGTTTTCAACCAAAGAAGTATCTTCTGTCAGCGGTGTCAACACAAAAGGCTCGTCTGTATAAACCATCAATCCGGTTTCGGTTGTTTCAAAAGTCTGCAACACATCTTTAATTATATATTTTGCCCTTAGCAATCTGCTCGGTTTAATATCTGTCTGCGACATATCTTCCGCCAGACTAAGTACCACCATTACTGGATTATCAACACTCAATGTCGGATTTTGCTGTTTTTGCCAGCTAGGACCGGACAAAGCCAAAATCATCAGACTTAAAAACCAAACTCCCAAGATATATGGTAACCGACGTTGCTTATTTTCTCCTTTAATCAGCAGATAATTCAACAGATGCTCATCACATACTTGCGCCCAAGACGATTGCACGGTTTCGCTTTTATATATCTGCAACCACCAAATAAGCGGCACAAACAAAGCAATCAGCCAATACGGACGCAAAAAATGAAAGTCGATCAACCAATTCATCATTTTTTTCTCCATATTATTGCAAAAATCAGCATAAACAACAATAAAGCCGCTGCCGCAGGATAATAAAACAAATCTTTAATTTCTTGAACATAAGAACCTTCTTTTTCTTGTGTTTCCAACTGATTTATTTGGTCATATACCTCATATAGCGATTGCACATCCCTTGCTCTGAAATACTGCCCTTGTGTAGCAGCGGAAAGGCGTTTTAAGCTTGCCTCGTCGAGTCCGGAATCTGCATTCATTAAAAACATTCCGCCCAACATAATTTGTGTACTGTTAGCCATTCCTATGGTATAAATTTTGACTTTTTCGTCTTCTGCCAATTTGGTAGCTGCCGGAAACGACAGACTTCCATCATTATTCTCCCCGTCGGTCAATAAAATAATCACCTTATTTTGGGCAATACCTTTTTCTTGCGCCAAATATTTAAGTGCCAACCCGACAGCATCACCGATAGAAGTGGAATTTCCGGCCATTCCGCCATCTACTGCATACAACACTTCCTTGAGCGATTGTCGGTCATAAGTCAACGGAACTTGTTGATACGCTCTGGTTCCAAACAAAATCAAACCGATTCGGTCATCTGTCCGTTCATCGGCAAAATGACTTATCACACTTTTAACGGCGGCCAAACGAGTATATGACTTCCCCTGATATTCAAAATCATATTCTAACATAGAAGGAGAAATATCAACCACCAACATAATATCTCGCGATTCTCGCCGTACTTTTTGCGGTTCACCCGTCCATTGCGGCCGACACAGCGCCAACACCATCAATCCCCACACAATTGATAATAGAATCAAGCGCAAATACGAATTGATTTTTGAAGAAGAAACATATTTTCGGCGATATTTACGCTCATTATTGATGCTTAATATATCATCAACAAAAGGCACCCGCAAGGCGTCACCATACATTTTTCCGGCTGCCGGCAAAATATAACACACAACAATCGGTAGCAATAACAGCCATAAAAATTGCGGATATGCCAACACAATCATAAGTTTTCTCCTACCCACTCATAGCAAAATTGCCATAAATTTTGCATATCATGTGCACTGAAATTACTACTTTTCGGAGCAATAAAGGGAGCATTTTTTAACAACTCCGCAGCATTGGCGTCCAACATTTTCTTTGATTTTTTATTCAAGAAATCTATCCAATCATTACCAACAAGCGCAACTGCTTCCGGATATTGACGCACACAAACACGGCGTAAAATTTCCGACATCTTTATTGCTGCAGACAATTCAGTATCGTCTTTGAAAGAAAGCAAAATCCGCCGTGTATAAAACTTTGCACTGGCTTGCCAAACTTTTTTTCCGGCATAAAACGCAATCACTATTCCGGTAAAAACAATCAAAACACCCCACCAGCCATATGCTATCGGCCACCAAAATGACGTATCTTCCGGCAAATGAATATCCCGCAACCCGGCCAAATTATCCATAAAACTTTGCTCTCCTTAAAAATTCAATTTAACTATTCTTAAATTTAGGTTTCTACAACGCAATTATCAAGACTGCCAATGTATATTTAAATAAACTATCTTCCGGCATATTTAGGTTTGCGAGGAGGTGCCTTAATCAACTTGATGCCGGCCGGCAAGCGTGCTGTTGAGCCCAAATATTTATGCCGTGCCGTTACCGCAGAAATATTGACCGGACGAATCGTCTTACCTTTATATGCTTCAACCGAATTTTCCGTAGTAGTGTCTGTAAATTCTTGCTGTGTAGTTTTCTCTGCCGTCTCCGTTTTGACTGTCATAACTTCATTTGCTACTGTTTGCGGCAGAACATTTTCAGTTTGAATCTTAACATCGTCATTAGTTGTATCAAGCATAATCAAACTTTGTTCGACTTTAGTAGCACCGGTATTTTCTTCAAGTTCAGGTTTCGCTTTTCGCGCAAGTTTAGAATCTGCCGTTACTTGGTTATTTTCATCAATAATGCCTTCTGTTTGTTCTGCCTGACTTACGGTCAGTTTTTGTTGCTCCGCTGCCGCCGAAGCCAATACCGGTGCGGCTTCTTCTTTTTTGAAGATTTTTTCTTTCATTGCGTCTATCTGATACATCCGGTTCTTGAATTCCGATAATGTTCGTCCGGTCAAATCATTACCGGTAGCGACATTTGACTTAAGTGGGTTAATCCGCTGTCCCTTGCGCAAAATTTCAAAATGCAAATGCGGTCCGGTAGATTGTCCGGTACTACCGACATAACCTATAATCTGTCCTTTACGCACCCGTACTCCCTTGCGAATCCCTTTAGCATAACCTTGCATATGACCATATGCTGTTTCATATTCATTATTGTGCCTTATTTTGATATAATTACCATAACCATTGACATATTGCGCCATTTCTACAATTCCGTTTCCGCTGGCAAAAATCGCCGTTCCTCTCGGTGCGGCATAATCTACACCATTGTGAAATTTTTGTGTTTTATAAATCGGATGCCGCCTATATCCAAACAACGAAGAGATTCGTGCACTGCGTGCCGCCAATGGTTTAATATCCAGACCGGTCTTTTTGGTTTCCCCCTTTTCATTATAATAACTGTCTTTAAAACGGTATATTTTATAGGTAGACTTTGCTGTTTTAAAAACCGCCGAAAGCAAATTACCGATTTTTATCACATCCCCGTTTGCCGCTTTGCTGACATCATATTTTACGACAAACGAATCGCCTTTATGTATACCACTGTTAAAGTTCACCAAATATGACATTCGATTTATAACCTCACCGGCCAGACGTCGTGGCATTCCGGCACCAATCAACGAATTTATTACCGCACCGTTTACCGTACCGCTGATAACCTTTACATCTGGCTCAAATTTTTCTCGCTCAACCGTTGTCACATATTTATCATATTCATTAAGGCTTAAGGTATATTTCACCCCGCGCTCAGGGGTTATCACCAACTTATCCAATGTTTCCAATTGATGAGAGCGAACATCAAAAGTTGCAGTCAATTCCAAATGCTGACCGATTTTCAAATTGCGTGCATCATATACTTTACGCAACACATTATAGGCCTCCGTAGCACTTTTTGTATCCATTCCGAGTTTTGTTAAGAGCCCGATAAATGTATCTCCTTTTTCGACCATCAAAACACGGCGTTCTTTTTGATAAATTCCGGACATTTCGCCGTATTGTTCCTTATGACTAGGCTTAGCCTCAAGCGGTAATAAAAGATTTTTATTGTTTTGTAAAGTTTCTAATTTAGCTGTAACCACATTATGTGCGCTTAATTGTTTAATATTATTGACCTTAGTATAAACCAAATCAAAAGGATTATCCTCAACCGAATCGTTAAATGCCGGAGTTAAAATATCGGCATTAAAATCAAAACTATCCATACCCGCGTGAGAAATCGGCAGATTCGGCTTACCTTCGACATCCGGCTTATGCAACAGTGAAAGGAACAATGCACACGTTACGGCAAATGCGTAACCTGCAAGTAACATACTTTCAATCCGGCGACGGCGCAATTTTTTTCTTAAATTGTTAAAAGCAGACATAATTCCTCTTTCGCAATATTGAACTGATAATAAAATGTTTGATTTTTAATGCAAGCAGATAATAAAGTTATACCCGTAAAAGCTGCTTTTTTGCACAGATTTGCAAAAAAATAAAAAAAAATAAAAAAAAGTATTGCAATTTTAAAAAACATAGTTTATAAGACATAACTGTTCTGCGGGGGTGTAGTTCAGTTGGTTAGAACGCTGCCCTGTCACGGCAGAGGTCGCGAGTTCGAGTCTCGTCGCTCCCGCCAATGAGTCAAATGACGGAAATTTGTTAGGCAATCAAATGGGAAATTCCAAGTGTAGCTTAACTTTCCGTCATTTATTTTTAAGTTCGAAAGTAAAAAATTTAAAATTTCTCTTTTCGTATCAACTTTCGAACTCGCAAACACGTTTTTCAAGTCTTTACCGATAGATAATATAGTAACCACCGCAACTTCAAAGTGTTTGTCCGCCATTGTATGCAAAGCGATTTCATCATCAATTTCCTTTAGCTCGTCCTGCAATTTATCACGAGCTTCTATGTATTTAAAATCTTGTGTTTAAAATATAGAGTAATATACAACTGAAAAGCCTTATGTTGCAAACAACTGCCATACGACAGTTGTAACGCCATAATATGTTGCTAGTTAATTTATAAAGACATATATCTATAAAGCTGAATTAAAAGCCGAAAAATTTATCAGATTTTATTTATCAAAACCGAAAATCCCTACCCTTGCCGCTCTTAATCATCTCAAGCCACTTATTTGTTGTAGCTTGTGTTGCCGGTGCTAAAGTCATCACTTCGCGCGCAATCAGCTCCTCGCCGATTTGTTTTGTTTCCGGCGAAGCATAGTCTGTCAAATATTCCTCCAAAGTCAGCAACGCGTTCGGATGACAGCAATTGTGAATCTGTTTATTCTTGCACAATTCCATAAATCTGTCGCCGGTACGCCCTGCCCGATAGCATGCCGTGCAAAAACTCGGAATATATCCCATTTCCAACAACCAATAAATAACTTCATCCAATGTACGATTATCAATAACATCGAATTGCGCCGAATTTGGTTCTTCTTTCTCCGGATGGCTGTATCCGCCGACCGACGTCTTAGAACCGCCGGAAAGCTGAGAAATACCGAGTTGCAACACACGTTCACGCGTTTTTTTACTCTCACGCGTCGAAATAATCATCCCCGTATACGGAACCGCAATCCGCAAACACGCCACAATTTTAGAGAAAATATCGTCGTTTATACAGTCCTTGAAATCACCGGTATCAATATCGTCAGCCGGACGCAGACGCGGTACGCTGATTGTGTGCGGTCCCACTCCGTGCACCGCTTCCAAGTGCTCGGCATGCATCAACAAACCCGTAAATTCATAGCGATAGGTCGAAAGTCCGAATAAAACACCTATACCCACATCATCAATACCGCCTTGCATAGCTCTATCCATTGCTTCCGTATGCCAAGCGTAATTATGCTTAGGTCCTGCCGGATGCAAAGTTTCATACGATTGACGATTATACGTTTCCTGAAACAAAATATACGTCCCGATTCCGGCATCCTTCAGTTTGGTATAATTTTCGATAGTCGTGGCGGCAATATTAACATTCACGCGACGTATTGCTCCGTTTTTATGCTTAATTGAATAAATGGTTTTCAGACTTTCTAAAACATATTCAATCGGATTATTGACCGGATCTTCACCCAATTCAATAGCCAACCTTTTATGTCCCATATCTTGCAAAGCAATCACTTCTTCGCGAATTTCGTCCTGCGTCATTTTTTTGCGGAAAATATGCTTATTTTTAATATGATACGGACAATAAACGCAACTGTTTACGCAATAATTTGAGAGATACAGCGGAGCAAACAACACCATCCGATTGCCGTAATAATTCAGTTTTATTTGTTTGGCCAGAGCAAAAATTTGTTCATTGACCTCCGGAATATCGCAAGCCAAAAGCACCGAGGCTTCACGATGCGTCAAACCTTTTTCCAGACGTGCTTTTTGCATAATTGCATCAATTACGGTACGATTATTTTTATTTTCATCCGCATACTTTAAACTTTCCAAAATCTCACCATTATTGATAAACTCATCGGCTTTAGGCGATTTCGGATTATACTCAAAATCTTCCATCAAACTTTCCTCTAATTTTTAACGTCTGAACGTCCTTTTAAAAACTCGTCAATATCACTTTCGTCAAATTTCGGCTCTGCAGTAGGAGCAACCGGCTCTTGCATAATTTCCAAATCCGCCAACGCTGACAAATCATTGTTAAAGGCATCACGTTGATCAGTCTGTTCATTTGAAGCCAAATTATTGGCATAATCGCTCACACTGCTTGCCATATCCGTTTCCGATTCGATATGCTGCGGCATATTAAAACCGGACAAATCTGTTTCCGACATTTCTGTCGGAGCATTCCAAGCGCTGAAATCATAGTCAGAAGTATTTGTTTTTGTAGTTGCATCTTCCGCACCATCCGAAGATGCCATATCTGTCGGAGTATTCCACGCACCAAAATCATAGCCGGAAGTATCAGTATTACCAAAATCTTGCACTGTTTCATCAGATGTAACCTGCTCATCTGTTGCTTCCGTTATTGCAGTTTCTGTATTTATTATCGGTTTTTCTGCCGGTATCGGTTCTGCAACCGTGCTCGATACGGCAAAGTCCGTAGTATTTTCTTCTTCCGGCAAAGGAGAGGTAAAGTCATATCGCGCCGTATCAGCAGAATCCGCCGCGGTCATTTCCGTATCAGGCTCAGGTTGATACATCGGTTGAGTAATAATCGTATCCGATGCAGAGTCGGCTTGAACTGTTGTATTATATGCTTCTTCTGTATGATGCTCTGCATCTTTTGCCATATCAACCAGAGTGGTTATTTTTTCTTTATCAACAATTTCCGGTGCCAAACTGCCTACCCTATTGCTGACAATTTTGTTAGCCAAATCATCCAGACGCGTGTTAATATTTTCCAGAGCCAAATTAACAGGCATATTATTTTTAGCATTCAGAGCAGAAACCTGTTCTAAGAGCTTATTGAGTATTTCATTAAAAGCACTGTGCTTTTCAGCAATTCTGGCATCAAGCATATGCATACTTTCGGCCACCGATGCATTTAAAACGCTTTGAGTTTCCGTCAGCATAGAACTCATTGCACTTTTATTTTCTGACAAAGCTGAGCTGAAAGCTGTCTTACTATCAAGCATAACATTATTTAATGATTCTTTATTTTCATCAATTGCCGCAACTGTTTTTTCGAGCATTGGCAACAAATCTTTAGGTAAGGCGTTTTGAATTTGTTTTGCCGTATTTTTTTCTTCTTTGCGTAACTCTGTCAAATATGCATCAAGTCCGTTGGTTGGGGCTGCTTTTATTTTATTTTCAGACAACACAATAGTCAGAGCCGTAATTACAGCCGAAAGTACAAACAACAACAACGATGCATCGGCCATAAACTGACTTTTCACTTCAGCAAAAAACGCATAATAAAAATATGCACCAAGCAATCCCATACACAATATCAAAGATAATGTTTTAATTAAAAATAACACAAACTTCATCTGTCTGACCTCATAATTATTAAAATTACTTTTACTATATGCCGATTTTTATAAAATGCAACCTTTGTCTTGGGTTATGCGCTTAAAAACTTTGCTCGCGGGTTTTATGCAGTACGATTTCCGGAAAATCTTCCCCAACTTTACCCAAATGCCATGCGTTGCGTGCCAAAAACACTTTAGCGCCGTCATAATCTTCTGCCAAATTAAGCATATTGGTGCGATAAAATTTTTCCAAAACATCTTTATTGTCGCAAGTTATCCAGCGTGCCGTGTAATACTGCGTCGGCTCAAACACCGCGTCCACATTAAACTCGGTGCGTAATCTGTCGGCAATTACCTCGAATTGCAACACGCCGACAACACCGACAATATATTCCGCTCCCGACATCGGCTTAAAAATGCTGGCACCGCCCTCCTCGGCAATTTGCTGCAACGCATTAGCCAAATGCTTGGATTTCAGCGGATCTTTAGCGTGCACAGATTGCAACAATTCCGGCGCAAAACTCGGAATACCGGTATAGTGAATTTTCTCGCCTTCGGTCAACGTATCGCCGATTCTGAGCTGTCCGTGGTTGGGAATACCGATAATATCGCCGGCATACGCATCTTCGGTCAGCTCGCGTTCCTGTGCCAAAAACATTACCGGAGTAGCGATTTTCAACTCTTTACCGGTACGGATTTGCAACAGGCTCATACCACGCTTAAAATGTCCGGAACAGATACGCATAAAGGCAATACGGTCACGGTGTTTCGGATCCATATTAGCCTGAATTTTAAAAATAAACCCCGTAACTTTCGGTTCATCGGCATTAACAATACGCTCGGCACTCGGCTGCGGACGCGGCAGCGGGGCAAATTTACACAATCCCTGCAACACTTCACGCACACCGAAATTGTTGACCGCACTGCCGAAAAATACCGGAGTTTGCGAACCGGAAAGATACGCCTCCAAATCAAACACCGGACACAATTCACGCACCATTTCCACATCCTCGCGCAACTTGGCAACCGCATGCGCCGGCAACAGCTTATCAAGTTTTTCATCGTCAAGCCCGTTACAGGTTTCTATGGTGTCGTTAATCTGTGATTTATCGCCGGTTTTATTCATCAAAATCAGGCGATCGTTGATTAAATCATAACAGCCGAGAAAGTCCTTGCCGCTGCCGATAGGCCAACTGGCCGGAGTAACTTCAAGTGCTAGCGTATTTTCAATATCGTCCAAAAGTTCAAACGGATCCAAACCTTCGCGGTCAAGCTTGTTGATAAAAGTTATAATCGGGATGTTGCGCAAACGACAGACTTCAAACAGCTTTTTGGTCTGGGTTTCGATACCTTTGGCGGAATCCAGCACCATTACAGCCGAATCAACTGCCGTCAGCACCCTATAGGTGTCTTCGGAAAAGTCCTCGTGCCCCGGCGTATCCAACAAATTGAAAGTGATGTTATCATACTCAAAATTCATCACCGACGAAGCCACGGAAATACCGCGTTCTTGCTCCACCTTCATCCAGTCGGAATGCGCCTTGCGATTTTCACCGCGCGCTTTTACCGCACCGGCTTGCTGAATGGCACCGCCGAACAGCAGCAATTTTTCGGTCAACGTCGTCTTACCGGCATCAGGGTGTGAAATAATCGCAAATGTCTTGCGCGGATTGATTTTCTCTGCCATATTTTCCTCGTATGGTTGATTAATATGCCTGTTTTATAGCCGTTTTTTTTGAATTTGCAACACATTTTTATGTGCAGAGCATACTTTTTTGCTTGATTTATCGCAATAAATGTGTTTAACTGCCGTCTGAGAAAAATTCCGTGCGGATATGGTGGAATTGGCAGACACGCCAGATTTAGGTTCTGGTGCCGCAAGGCGTAAGAGTTCAAGTCTCTTTATCCGCACCAATTCAATGGATTAACACATTTTTTAGAGAAAAGATATGAAGGTTACAGAAGAAAAATCTACAGGTTTAACCAAAAAATATAATATAACTATCGCAGCAACCGATTTTGCTGCCGCTGTTGATAAAAAATTATCTGAGGTCGCTAAAGACCTTAAAATTCCGGGGTTTCGAACAGGTCATGCCCCTAAAGCTATGATAGAAAAGAAGTATCGTCCGTCGGTTTTGGGTGAAGCTCTTGATGATATGGTGCGTGATGCCGTTAACCAAGTTATTGTTGAAAAAAATCTGCGACCGGCAGTAACTCCTGATGTCAAACTCGATAAGTTTGAAGACGGTAAAGATATTGAATTTACTATGGAAGCAGAAGTGTTACCGGAAATTAGCTTAGGTGATTTTTCTAAAATTTCACTTAAAAAATATGTAGCCAAGGTTCCGTCAGAAGATGTGGAAAAGGCCATTCAGCAAATTGCAGCCTCTCGGCGTAATACCTCTAAAGTAGAAGAGGATCGTGCCGCCCAAAAAGGCGATGTGGTTGTTATTGACTTTGTAGGCTCAATTGATGGGGTTGAATTTAACGGCGGAAAAGGTAATGACTATCCATTGGAGCTAGGTTCCAACTCCTTTATTCCGGGATATGAAGACCAGCTTATCGGACATAAGGCTGGTGAAACCATTAATGTAAAAACAACATTTCCAAAAGAATATCACGCTAAAGATTTGGCAGGTAAAGAAGCTCTCTTTGTTACCACAATCAAAGAACTGCGCACATATACTCCGGTTGAAATTAATGACGAGTTTGCCAAATCTCTCGGTGCTAAAGATTTAGCTGATTTGAAGACTAACGTTGAAAAACGTATTGCCGAAGATTATGAAAATGCATCTCGTCTTAAATTAAAACGCGAATTACTTGACGCTTTAGATAAAGAATATAAATTTGACATTCCGCAAAAATTGGTAGATGCCGAATATGAAGCGATTGAAAAGCAATATCAAAACGCTAAATCTAACAATAGCCTTGATGAGGCAGATAAGGCTCGTGATGAAAAAGATATTCTGGCAGAATACAAAGATATTGCGTTGCGCCGTGTAAAGCTCGGCTTGTTGCTTTCGGAAGTCAGCAATCAAAACAAAATCATCCTTGCTCCGGAAGATATTAATAAGGCCATTATGAATGAAGCTAAAAAATATCCGGGACAAGAGAAAATGGTGTTTGAATATTATGTTCGCAACAAGGAAGCTATGGAAGCTTTGCGTGCCCCTGCTTTTGAAGAAAAAATCATTGATTATATTTTGGGTAAAGCCAATGTTACTGATACAGAAGTGTCTGTTGCCGAATTATATAATTTTGATGATACTGAAAACACTTCGGTAAAAAGTACCAAAAAGAAAACAAAAGTGGCTTAATACT
>DEST01000101.1 GCA_002361365.1 Alphaproteobacteria bacterium UBA3307 | reverse complement strand
CCCTCCCAGAGTTCGAATCTCTGCCTTTCCGCCAATAAGGATAAGTCGTCAGAAATGGCGGCTTTTCTTTTATTTTCAATAGCTTAATCAAATTGCATTCTCCTAAAATTCCCGTCCGTATGCTTTCTGCCTGTTGTTTTAATTTTCCCTATTTGTGTGGTCTATTCGTTTTATAAGGTGGTCACCAAGAAAAATTTTACTTTATTATGTTAATGTCGCAACATGGCAATATATTGAGTTTGAAGATATGAGCTATATAATACATCAGTTTTCCGAATGGTTAGATGAAACAAAAAATTATAAAAAAAATGAAAAACAGCTCCTTATAGAGTTTTAAAATCCTATTTTGCTGTAGCAGAAAAATATGGAGTAAATGAAGTTACTCAAGAAAGAATGCAAAAGTATGCATTTAATGAGTTATATGAAAATAATTTTCAACCCAATTTTGCTCAAATGAAAAATGGTGGAAACAACGTATCCGCATATAGTATATTTGCACTCAAATATCATCCAAGTTGGGGAAATAAAGTGGTTTTAACAGATAAAGTTATGAAAATTTCAGAAACTTGTTTGAATAAAAATTGTCAAGTCTGGACAATAAAAGAAAACTATCGTCTTGGCAATGATATACAGAGTAAAGTTTTGGCTTTTGCTTTCGGTTTAGCTGCTGAAATTGAGCGACAACTTATATCCGAACGCACTAAATCATCGCTTGCGAATATCAAAGCAAGCGGTAAAAAGCTTGGGCGTCCTTTTAATGCTGAAACCAAAAAGCTTAAGCTTGCTAAAAATCAGAAACAGATACAGAAGTTGTTGGCACAGGGCATATCAAAATCCAAAATAGCAAAAATATTCTGTGTTGAGCGAGCTACTTTGCGAAAATACCTGCTCCGGCTATCAGCACAAGCCTGAAATCACCTTAAACATCCCCAAAGCACGCGAATTTCATTTTTATATGCAACGTATCATCAAAATCAGTTTGCCGTCAATGGTAATCATCATCGCAATAATATGGCGAAATATTCTAAGCCCCCATATATTTTTAAGCATTTTTATTTTATCAGTCCGTATATGCACGATGCTACTCACAAACAAAAACAGGGCGGATAAATCCACCGCCCTGTTTTTGTGTTTTATTTAGTATGTACTAATCTTTATTATAGAAATCTCCGCATCTGTTGACTTCATAGTGAGGGTCTGTCGGTAAACACCATTGTTCATCAAGAACTTCAGTGTATTTATCAGAGTTACCAACTTCTACACCATCAAACGTGCAAGAGCCATAGATTGTGCCGCATTTCAGATTGAATACACCGGTAGCTCCAGCGTACGTTGTCGATTCACAGAGTTCCTTTGTCCAGTTGTCGTTACACTTCTCAGCGCAACCATTTGAACCATCTGCCATCTTAGCATACAGTATATTACCGCAGGTACCAGTCAGAGCATCCGGATGAGTTTCCGGATTATCCGAAACATTACCGCATGGATAATAACCTTGATACGGACCATTCTTGGTATAACTGCTACCTCCAACTACAAAGGTAGTAGATTCTTGGTCACACGGAATATAATAGTTATAAGTATCACCATTGGTTGATTGACAAGACACACCGGTATCTACCATACCATCCCCGCCAATTACACTTATACCATTGCCTGGATTGGTATCACAATATACTGCCGAAGCTTCTTCAATCGGATCATTTTCACAATCATTCGGATCATAGTAATCTATACCACCGCAGTTAGTCGCTATTGCTCCTTCTTTTGGATGCATACCTGCACCGCAAGTTTCAACTTTGCCATAAGCCGGCCCAGGCTTTCCGGAACAATCTTTAGCGGTAGTGCATACAGCAACCGCATATTTAGCTCTGTCTCCGACTTGGAGTTCGCCAGATGTCGGGCAAACCATCTTTACAATGTATGTCCCGTCGCTCAAGTTTGTTCCCCAACCAAAAGTAGTGTTTGTATCAGAGTGTAATCCGGTATTACATCCTTCTTCTGAATTAGATGTCACTTTAGCGCAAGGGAATTTTTCACATTCACCCAAGCAGTAACCATCTTTAACTTCACCTGTACAATATTCTGAATCACTGCATTGAACAGTAACACAATTGCCGGCGCAGAAGTTGTTTCCATCAGTATCGCGCATAGTTTCACCTTCGCAATATCCCAAGTTACACCAAGCAAAGTTTTCTCCGTTTGAACCTTTCATATCAGTAACATACTGACAGTTTTCTTCGCCATTATATTCACTATCGTAGAATACAACGTTGTATCTGTCATCTTGGTCATTACCGCATACATATTTAGTTCCTTGACAAAGCATTCCTTTACCGTTTTCAAATCTCTTACGTGGCTTACCAGCTTTAGAATCCCACCCTGGAGCTTCTGAACCATCGCAAGTTGTTTGTGCATCACAATCTTCGATATACCATTTTTCAATGCCTAATTCATCATATGAACAAAGTTGTACACTATAGTACTGGCCATTTCCGGATGAAGAATAAAGCGACCATTGGGTAGATTGGTGATTGCTGACAAGAATCTCGTCTATATCACGAGTAGAGCCATCTGCACACTTAATTCCATCATCTCCATCCGGATTAGGTGTACATACAGAAACTTCACACGAATCGTACCAAATTTTGCCACTGCATTCTACCGGAGAGCGGCCATCACCCATAACACCATATTCGTGATTATTGGCATCACAAGTAACCATTGCCGCACCTTTACCACCGTTTGCCTCAGGATTCCACGCCGGTCCATGACCGGTACAGGTTTTTTCAGCAGTACATTCTGCAATCTGAACAACAATTTTTCCATCATTATCCAGACCTCGACCATACGGATATTGACATCTGCTGATTGCATATGGATTTTCGTATGATACATTAAATCGTTTCATTTCTGTATCCATACTTCCGGCCTTAGATTCAAGTTTGTACGTTGTACCAGGAATACCATGGTTGCCGACAACGTAGTCAGTTAACGCTTTCGTACAATGTTCCATTTCAGGCTCTGTGAAGTATGAACATCCATCAGTTGGTTTCAATACATAGCAATTTTCGTAATAATCCGTTCCGGCACAAGAGCAAATAGGTACTAATTTATCTCCCCATCTTTTTGTATTTTCGCCATATATACTGCCGTCAGGAGACCAACAAGTTACCAAGTTTTTATCAATAATTTCTTGATAACAAGAGTTTCTTATGCTTTCATTATCCCAACAATAAGGACAAGTATAGCACTGTTCATCACCCTGATAAAATTCTGTGGCTGTAGTAATCATCTTATTACCGCCGCAGTGAGACAGTGTCGCCGTATTTTTGGATTGATCTTCATTATCTTTTGGACATTTCTTCGGGGCGCAGTAACCACATTGATAAACTTGATATTTTCCATCTGCACCTTTAACATACTCATTGCCTATTTTTGCTGCGGCACGATATGTTCTACCTGCATCATCCTTATAGACGACAGCCCAACCTTTACGTCCTGATTTTCCGCAGTTGTCGGCAGCATCTTCGGCCGCCATTTTTTCCAAAGCCTCAGGCGTAAAGGTCATATTTGGAGTAGAACCAAACAAGAATCTGCTTGTATTTTCAACCAATTTATACTCTACGTCCTTGGTTGTAGATTCTTTGCCGATTATAGAACTTGTTTGCGCATAGATTGTCCAGCCTTCCGGACAAGCTGGTGTTATACATTCACACATATCGGTGCTGAATACTTCACCTTCTTCGCAACCGAAGCCGTTTTCTTCAGTCATTTCGACATCTTTGTAACAAGCATCATCGCCATGCCAGTTATTGAACTTTTTAGCATAGCATTTACCGTCTTTCTTAACCGTATAATAACCCTGCGCATTTGGTCCTTGCGGCGGATTATTGTCATCTACCATATCCGAACCTTCTTCACACGGTTTAATAACGCAAGAACAAGCCGGTTGAGCCGGGTCAACATTGGCAACGCCATTGTTCCAAGCATGACCGGAACATTCTGCATTTGTAGGTTGTTCAGGGTCATATTTTGCAACCGCATCAGCATCACACGAACACTTTGTATTCATCTCGCCGAAGATACAACATCTGACGTCTTTTGTTCCGTCAGCAAGCGTTGTTCTCTCACCGGTAAATTTACTGTTTCCTTCTCCGCATTTATCATAACAGGTTGCCCCAATCGGCATATTTGTTTCCGGCACACCGCTTGAACATCCGGCAATAGTTTCAACTTCGCAGTGACCGCAATAATATGAAGAATCGTTTGATTTACCTACAATAAACTTCCATAGCTTATTGCCTTCATTATTTTCTGCACACTTTTCCTGTTGGTTTTCCACAAAATCATCGAATGATTGACCATCTCTCGGATAAGCTGTATCACCTTCGGCACAAATATCGACTCGGGCACATTGCCAAGAATGGACATTAACGCCTTCAACATTCTTTTGTTTTGGACGAACAACCTTACCATTTTTTCCGACAAACTCACAAATATAGCAAGCCCAATGTTCAGTATCATTATGACCATCGACAACTTTCCCTGCCGGCCAATCATTATATTTAGCCGCAGCTTCCGGATTGATGGTTCGATTGTTACCCTTGCCGCTTGTGTATTTATCCGAAAATTCAAAATCTTTTCCATAATCATTAAAGTTTAAAGATTGACAATCCGGCGGCGTACAAGTTGCTTTTCCCGGGCAATCTTGAAGTTCGGTACATTTGTAGCTACTGTCAATCAAGTCTTTATACTCTTTACTGTTCATATCAATAGCGTCTTCGCTGTCACAAAATGAAGACAGAACCGATGCATAATTCTGACTGTCTACACAATCAGGATTGTCTGCATCATAGACCAAACACATTGATGCGTGGCCCGGCATAATCGCGATCAGGTTACACACCATACAGACCGCGGATAAACCGATTAACCTCCGCCACCAAGGCACTTTATTATGATTAAACATAGTTTTCCTCCTATTAAAATATACTCTTTCATTATCCAGTTTATCACATTTTTTTGATTTTTGTGTTACACTTTTGTTACATTTTCAACTTTTTGTCTTTTTTATAAAATCATATTTTTAGGAAATTTCAAAAATAATAAACTAAGGCCATATTTCTTATTGACAAAATAAAAACGGTAGCATATAAAGATTTTAACAAACCATACAATTTATATATGAATATCAACAACATTAAAAGAGCACTGGATAATGAAGGTATCTGGTACTCGGCACTTTGTGAGAATCAGGATGTAAACATTGAGGAGACAACAACTGTTCCTCATCTGTGTTCGGAAATGCATCGCAAACTGTTTTTTCTGACTTCTGCCAACATCAAAGAAGTAGAAAAGGTAAGCGATTGGACTGCATTTGCCAATGTGGTCCTGGAAAGCAATTGCGCCAAGTGCTTGCGCCGCCTATCGCCGCTCAATTTGTTGATTGTCAGCAAGAATGACATTGGCCGCGCCATTGATGCTGTGCACAAAATTGCACGTTAGAAGCAATCCCCCTTTTGAACCAAAGTTCTGAAGGGGGATTGGTTTTAAAACGATACTGCTACTACTTTTATGAGCGTATTTTTTGTAACTGCGCTTGCACCATAGAGTGGGTCAGTAAATTATGCGCCGAAGTTTGCTCTGTCATTTGTAGGACTTCTCCACCACGCTTACCTAAACTACTGTTTATCAGCACATTCTTAAAAACATTATAGGCATAATTATCTCCGTTGTTAAGATTTGGTGTGCTGATATTTGCCATATTATGCCCGAATTCCGCATCTACTATTTCCCTAACTTGCGAATTTTCCCAAAAAGCAATTTTATCCGACAGTTTAAATGCCAAAATATAATTACGCTCATCCGGTAAAACCGAAAGCCGAGCCGGCATCTTTTTGTTTGTTACTTTGGTTTTTTCATAAAGAGTATGATTATTCAGGTTCACAAACGGCTCTCGACGATTGTCATCTTGTGTCGCATTAGTATAAAAATGTATACCTGAATAGCGCAATTTATCACGAACCGGCAAAAATCCATATGAATTTACAAAAATATTTTGCATTGCCGTATCGGCAATTTTATTGCCATAAATTTGCTGTGTTATATCGTACAATGCATTCAAACAGCGATGTGCATTTGCCGTGCCGGCACAATAGCTGAAAATAGTGATATTTTTAAACTTTTTCATCAGCGTACTCGGCACAAACGAATCCGCCGCAATTACCTTATTTTGGTCATTAAGTTCGATATTTTCGGCCACAAACGGCAACCAATGATTTTTTACAAATGCCATATCTTCTTTTTCATAAAAAGTATCATTAAAGCGCAGAGTTTTAAGGACCGATGTAATATTTGAACATCGAGATTTTTGAATCGGATAGTGTATGGCATACGTATCAATATTATGCTTAAATTCTGAGTTATCCAAACTTTGCCGCATATTCACATACATCCATTTGCTGAGCATTTCCTCCGTACCTTTAACCCGAAACGGCATAAATAAAAACAAGTTATGACGTTCTGAAGTAAACGAAGTCACTACCTGCTCATAAGTCGCATTTTGCAAACCGGCGGAAAGGTCAGCCTTCCATACTTTATATCCCACATTATTATCAAAAGTGCGCTTATCTCCGATTTTTCCATTACAGGCAACAACATATTCGCTAGAAGCATTAAATAAGGCTATCAAATCCTTATCTATGGCATATTTTTGCTCCAAGTGTGCCAAAACATTTTGCGAATCCCGCATATATCCGCGCAAAAATAAGGCATATTCAAAAAGTTTGTGTTCATTAAACGCATATTTAGGATACATAATCGGAGCCTCTCCGGCGGTAGAGATAAAGCGATTAAGTTGTCGCATAAAAGACTTAACCCGTGCCGGATGCTCGGTATTATGGTTTGGCATATAAATACTGCCGTCTAAAACATCTTTATAAAATGCGTCACGGAAAATTGCCGCGAACGGATTATTTTTCATTATGAGTCCTTTCAGATGCCTTGAGTATAAAAAGAAACGCCGGCATTGTCACATCACGTTATGTTAATAAATATTTCGGTGCATAAATAGAAAACGGCTGTTTTTCAAACAACAGCCGTGTAATTTTTCGATAAGGCAGAAATTATTCCACCGGTTTGACATGCCAAATATTCTCTGCATATTCCATTACTGAGCGGTCGCTTGAAAAATAGCCGATTCGTGCCACATTAAGCAATGCTTTTTTCGCCCACAAATCTTTATTTTTATATTCTTTCTCCGCCCGATGAATTGTGTTGTTAAAATCTTCCAAATCCGCCAACACAAAATAATAATCATTATTAAGCAGTGCATCAAAAATCGGTGTAAACTGCTGCGGATAATTGGCATCGGCAAACATTGCTGAATTTACAGCATTCAGAATACGTTTTACATATTCCGAATTTTCATAAATCTCACGCGGGTTATAAGACATTCTGCGTTTACGAATTTCTTCTTCCGTCAAACCGAACAAATAAAAGTTTTCTGCCCCTACTGCCTCCCTAATTTCAATATTGGCGCCATCCAAAGTTCCCAGAGTCAATGCACCATTTAGTGCAAATTTCATATTGCTGGTGCCTGATGCTTCGAAACCTGCGGTAGAAACCTGACAGCTCAAATCTGCGGCCGGAATCAAATATTCAGCCACCGATACCTTGTAGTCCGGAATAAACACAACTTTGAGCAAATCATCAACTCGGCTATCATTATTTATTACTTGCGCCGCATTATTTATCAGCTTTATCACCAACTTCGCAAACGTATAAGATGGTGCCGCTTTGCCGGCAAAAATATAAGTTTTAGGGACACTCGGCCGTACTCGGTCGTTAATCAGTGCCAAATAATCGCCGATAACTTGCAAAATAGTCATCAACTGACGTTTATATTCGTGAATGCGCTTGGCGTGTACAATATACATACTGTCCGGATTCACCATAATACGCGTGGCTTTATATACATTTTGCACCAAACGATGTTTATTTTCGAGCTTTATTTCTCGGAATTTTTTGATAAAATCCTTGTCATCAACATATTGTTCCAATTTACGAAGCAAATTAAGGTTAGTTACCCAATCACGTCCTATTTTATCACGAATCAGCTTTGCTAAAGCATTGTTGGCGTGTACAAGCCAACGCCGCGGAGTAATTCCGTTAGTAACATTAGTAAACTTTTCCGGCCACAACTCATAAAATTCCGGCACCAACGATGTTTTTACCAACTCTGAGTGTAACTTTGCCACTCCATTGACGGAAAATGAACCGACTATTGATAGATTAGCCATTCTGATAACCTGATTGTCGCCTTCGCCGTCGACAATTGCCACTTTGCCGAGTTTGTATGCATTGTCTCCAAAGCGTAAGCGGGCAAATTCCATAAATCGTCGATTGATTTCATAAATTATTTGCAAGTGGCGCGGCAAAATTCGTCCGATTATACTGCTTGGCCATTTTTCCAACGCCTCCGGCAAGAGGGTATGATTGGTATAAGCAAATACTTTGGTAACAATATTCCACGAATCTTCCCATTCTTGATTATAAACATCTAAGAGTTGCCGCATCATTTCAACAATGGCCAATGCCGGATGTGTATCATTGAGCTGAATACATACATAATCCGGAAGTTTACTGAAATCATTACTCTTTTCCATAAAGCGGCGAATAATATCCTGAATAGCACACGAAACAAAGAAATATTGTTGCGTCAAACGCAATTCTTTGCCGGAAATAACATTATCAGACGGGTATAATACTTTTGAAATGGTTTCGGTACGAATTTTATCCCGCACGGCTTCCATATATCCGCCGTTATTAAAAATATTTAAGTCCAATTCCTCATCTGTTTTGGCTGAAAACAGGCGCAAATAATTTACCGATTTACCATCAAAACCAACAATCGGAAAATCATATGGCACTCCATACAGCCGATGCGTATCCGCCCAAATATAGCCGATTTTACCATTTGGTTTATTATACATTTCCACATGTCCGCCAATCGGAATTGTAACCGTACGGTCATAGCGAGCAAATTGCCACGGAGAATTTTCTTCCAACCAACTATCGGCTTGTTCAACCTGATATCCATTTTCAAACTTTTGCTTAAATAAACCGAATTGATAGTTAATACCATAACCAAATCCCGGAATGCCGAGAGAAGCCATAGAGTCCAGATAATCTGCAGCCAAACGTCCCAATCCGCCGTTTCCGAGTGCGGGGTCATATTCGGCATCAAAAATTTCTTGTAGCGTTAAATCCGGCCAACCATCTATTCTTACCTCTTTGAGCAAATCATAAATACCTAAATTATACATATTATTTTCAAGCGAACGCCCGATTAAATATTCTATGGAAAGATAATAAATACGCTTAGTTCCTACCTGATTATAGCGAGCAATTGTTTCGTACATTTTATCCATAGCGAATTCTCGCACGGCATAGGCAATTACCGTAAAAGCCTCTTCTTTGGTGATTTCACAAGTGCGTTTGCCTATAAAATACTTAATATAATGTTCAATGGAAAGCTTTAATCTGGCATAATCGATTTCGCTTAGCATATTCTTTTTTTCTTTCACAATCTGTCTCCTATGATTTGATTTTTTACATACTGTTTTATACCGACATATATTCGAAATTGATTGAAATTTGCTTAACAATATAGCACTATAATTTATAAATTGAAGATAACTTTTAACTTATCATTTATTTTTTTGAAAATCGGTTTTATAAGCAAATAAAATCTAAGAGAAAGAGTAATAAAATGAACGACATAAATAAAAAATTGATAATTGTTGCAGCCGGTATGCTTTTATGTTTGCCGGCACAAGCAGAAACTATTTTTGAAGCAATGAGTGCGGCATATAATACAAATCCGACTTTGCATGGGCAGCGTGCCACCAGCGGTGCAACTAACGAAGACGCGGCTTTGGCTCGCTCCGGATTTCGTCCGACGATTAGTGTAGGCGCAAATTATACCGATAGTCATTCACACACCACAGGTACTCCTACTCACGATGGTTATGCCAAAGGCTACAGCGGCACGATAAAACAGTCGATTTTCAGTGGCGGTCAAACCTATCATGGGGTTAAAGCTGCCGACCAATACGCCAAAGCCGGAATTGATAATTTGTATGCGGTAGAACAAGCCGTATTGCTTGATGCCTCTACAGCTTATTTAGATGTTGTACGCGACGAAGCTATTGTTAAATTGCAAAAAAACAACGAACATCTTTTAAAAAAGCAACTTGATGAAACTCTCGCCCGTTTTAACGTTGGCGAAGTAACGCGTACCGATGTGGCACAATCTCGTGCCAGTTATGCTCAGGCACAGTCTGATGTGGTTTCGGCAGAAGGGAATTTGGCGATTTCACGCGATTTTTATCATCGCATTGTCGGAAACCTGCCACAAAATGTAGCTTTCCCGCAGAATTTGGATAGATTATTTCCAACGCAAGAAAAAGAAGCAATGTCTTATGCCATAGAAAATAATTATTCGCTCAATGCAGCTAAAAGAGCCTTACGCGCAGCAAAATATAACGTAAAAAGTAAAGAAGGAGCTTTGCTGCCGGAAGTTGCATTTACGGCAACCAGCGGCCGCAGCAAAATCTCCACCTTCAGCGGACGCGACCCGTCTACACATAACACGGAATATACACTAAATATGAGTATGCCTTTATATGCCGGCGGTGCTACTCGCGCCAATATTCGCAAAAGCAAATATCAACGTCAAGCGGCACGTGAAGCTTTACAAGAAGCAGAACGCGGCGTTGTTTCAGGCGTCACAGCAAATTGGGCACTGATGCAAACCAGCAAATCAAATATTGCATCTATCGGCGAACAAGTCAAGGCTTCTGCTATTGCTTTAGAGGGTACCCAAAAAGAAGAAGCTCTCGGCAATCGTACAGTACTCGATGTTTTGAACGCATACCAAACTTTGCTGCAATCTCAGGTAAATGAAGTTAAGGCACGACACGATTATTACGTTTCCGGCCTGCAACTTATGCAATCTATGGGCAAACTTACGGCACAAAAGCTCGGACTAAAAGTAAAGCATTATGATGCCGAAGCCAATTACCTTAACACTCGCGGCAAATGGCTCAGCCTTTCTATTGATGAATAAGTTGAGACGTTTGATAATTACAGTATAAAAAAGTGTCGCGGAGATTTTGTTTTGCGGCACTCTTTTTATTGCCGATATTTTAATTTTACTATTCAGCGAACCAAACTTTGTGCCAAGCTGATTACGGCGCTGCCAACATCATCAGCTACCGTAGCAAAATCAGCATTTTTCATCAACTTTTCTTCATCGGCATAGAGCGCACGGTTTATTTCAAGCTGTAAGGTATATATTTTTTGTTTTGGTTGACAATAATTAAAAGTTATAAACGCGCCGGAATACGGACAATTAAATTCAACATTATAATTCTTGCTCCAAAATTGACCGGCAAAAAAATCACTCATTTCTGGCGGACAGCTTTGACTGAATAAATTTCCCAAACAAATATCTATTCCCGAGCGGTCATCAATAATCGAGCAGATTTTTGACGGCATAGAATGACAATCAAGTACCAAACAAAAACCGAATTTTTTTACACATTTTGCTATTATTTTTTGCAAACGATTATGATAAACATCATATACTTTTTTTAGCCGCAATTGAACTTCATCATAATCCAAAAGTCCCTTATACAACGGTTGCCTCAAATAGTTGATACGATGTACCACGCCAAGCCCCACGCGACAATGTTTGTCAAACATAACATCTTGTTCTTTAGGGTAATTATAAAACATTGTCGGATCCAATTCCAAACGGTCCCGATTCATATCCACAAACACCCTACTGACAAGCATCTTTATGCTGGGAATTCCAAAATCAACAGCTTTTTGCAACAATTCATCTACTAACAAATCCTCATTATGCCGCATTGTTTCAACATTACACGTTGTTTGTTGCACAAACTCCGGTGGAAAATACGTTCCGCTGTGTGGAATAGACAGCACCAAAGGAAACGTCGGCTTTTCGGCATTATAATCCTCAAAAACCTTAATTTTGGAATAATCGATTTTGATATCAGAATGTTTATTTTCCATATTCACCTGCTATTGATTTTTACCTGTTTTTGCCTTACAATCCTTTTACGTTTGGTTGACTTTTTTTCAACTGACCAACCGAATTTGCCGATTTTATGCCCTAATGCATAATAAAAACCGTGCGCATAGGCCAACAATCCGGCTTTTTGCAAATCAAGTGCTTGCTTGGCATTTATATAAGTTTCATCAACATTGACGGCAAGGACTTCAGCCAAAAACATATCGTGCGTGCCGTATGCAGTAATATTCTTCACCCTGCATTCCAAAGAAATCGGACTTTCGGCTATTTGCGGTGCACTGATATTATGGCATTTCTCAGCAGTGATACCGGCCAGTTCAAATTTATTGGCATTACGTCCGCTTTTAACACCGCATAAATCAACAGCCTTAGCCAATGCCACTGTCGGTATATTTATTACAAACTCTCCGGTTTGGCGAATCAGTTCATTACTATATCGGCTCGGCCTGATAGAAACATACACCAACGTCGGCTCGGTACACACAATCCCGGTCCACGCTGCGGTCATAACATTTGGCTTATCCATAGTTCCGCAAGAAATCAACGCCGGCGGCACCGGTGCCAATAAAGTTCCCGCTTTCCAACAAGTTTTGGCCATTTTCTCCTCTTGAAATCAGCAATATGCGGCAGTATATATCAAAAATTTTCATTCGTCAAGTTCTGCTATAAGCCCACAAATTTACTGGAATGCTTGAGAAATTAACAAATCCGCTTAGCGCGAAATTCCATAAATTTCTGCCGAAAAGTCTTATCCTTAGTCAACTTGTCGAAATTCGGCATATCAACAGCTTTGATATCACGCTGAATACGAAAATTATGCAAGCAACGGCGCGCCGCCGCAAAAATTTCTGCATTTTCATCTGTCGCATATACACTGCCGCGTCCAAACGAATCACATTTGCAAGCACGCATAAAATCAATCATTTGCTTGCCATCGCGGAAATTATCTGTTAATTCTTCCAAAAAAGTCACAAATTTATGGTTGCGCATTTGCGGCGCACAATGAAATTTCATATGATTTTTCGCCACAAGCAACGCAAAATCACGATATTTATGCGGTACTTTCAAACGGTTACAGATTGTTTCAATCCGTGGCAAACCGGCCACATCATGCCCGATATGGCGCGGCAAAATATCTTTCGGCGTATCAATTTTACCGATATCATGCAGCAAAAGCGCAAATTTAATTTTCGGTGACAAATTATATCCTTGCCGTAAAACCAATATTGTATGTGCGCCGGAATTCCCCTCGGGGTGATAATCCGTACGTTCCGGTGTATCCCAAAGTTTATGAACTTCCGGCAGAACTGTTTTAAGCGCGCCACACTCGCGCATCGTTAAAATAAATTTATCGAAATGTTGTGTATTCAGTGCTGCTTCAAATTCTTTCCAAATACGTTCCGGTGTCAGATGACTAAGCATACCTGTTCGTGTCATATCTTGTGCCAATTTCATTGTTTCGGGAGCAATCTCGAAATCAAGCTTAGCGGCAAAACGACACATCCGCAAAACACGCAACGGGTCCTCGATAAAATGCTCTGTATTAACGTGACGTATTATGTGTTGTTTAATATCATCGATACCGCCGACCAAATCGACAATTTTTTCATTTTCGGCATCATACATCAGTGCATTGCATGTAAAATCACGGCGTTGCATATCCTCTTGAGGTGTCACATCAGGACTGAAAATGAATTTAAAATCAGTATGTTTATTACCTGTTTTTATTTCTTTACGAGCAAGTGCGTATTCATCACGCGTCTGAGGGTGTAGAAACACCGGAAAATCCTTGCCGACGCGTTCAAAGCCGCGCGCCGACATTTCTTCAGGCGTTGTCCCAAACACAACGTAATCCAAGTCATGCGGAGGCTTTTCCAAAACCATATCACGAACCGCACCGCCTACCAAATATATTTTCATTTTGTTCCTCATTTTAATAAGAATATATCATAAATTTCAGCAAATGAAAAGCCTAAAAAAACTATCCCCGCCAGACCATAAAGGTCCGACAGGGATAAAATACTGACATTAAAAATTACCAAACACATCAACGCTGGCAATGCTCAACTTCTGGTGCAGTTGCTCACTTTGTTGGCTGATATAGGCATTGATGGTAACAGCACCTTTCGGATTGTAGAATATACTGTTCTCATCGTTGGTTCCATCAACAAAGCGCAGGGGTTGCTCGAGCAAAAACTTCCTAAACTCCGGCAACTCGGCAACATTCTTTTTGCCCCGTGAAATATTCCGTTCACGATTCTGTTTTTTAGCCAGATATTCCGGATAGTGCGCCAAAGCATTCTTTGCCAAATTATATGCCATCTGCTTCAGCTTAGCTACACTGAGCACCAATTCGGGATTTTGCTCCAAGCTGACAACCGCCACAAAGCGATGCCGATGCTCATACACACCGAATACCAAATCGCTCGTAAACTCCAGCGTGGTTCGCAATGTGCATTCATAATTTTCTCCCAGACGAGCTATACATCTATGACGATTATGAAAATCCCATTCACCTTCCAAAAGTGCACGTTGCGCGGTTGATGTTTCTGTCAACACATTCCAAATAGTAACCGTATTGAGCGCCTTTTCTGCCATAAAGCCATGTTCTGCCAAATCACGTTGTTTAAATGGTTCAGCATAAATAACGGAAGCTGTTGCAATCGCATTTTGCGGTAAATGTCCGTTTTTAGAATACGCGTATGCACGCCGCAACACACCGACTGAAACATCTTTGCCGAACTTGTTGCGATACTCTTTCAACGACAAACCGGTAACATCAATTTCTGTTTGTTTCATAAATGCTGTTTTTTTGAAAATAATACTATTGATAATAAACATTAACCCCATTTTTATACACTGTTTTACAGTATTTGTCAATAATGCGCTGCAAAAAACTTTACCACTGCTTGAAAAATTGATAACATGCATTATTTTGGGCTTATGTTATGGGTAATCAACGGTTTAATATACGGCTTTTTTACGGCAGTTTATATGCTGTTTAATCAGCATTATAAACTAAATGGCTATGTACTTGGCATTTGGCGCGGATTTGGAATTTGTGCATTGTTTTTGCCCTTGTTGCCTTTTTTTAGCATTCCTACCGAATGGCATTATTGGCTGTTGCTGATTGTGCAAGGTTTATGCATCGGAATTTACGATTCGCACATTTTTTTTGCTTCAGCCAGATTCGGTGCCGGCCCGACCTCGCGTTTTATGGCTGTAACGGTTTTATTGACAACCTTTGCTTGGTGGTTTTTAACTCCGAAAAAATTTTTAGAATTGCTTGCTCTCGGCGATGTGGTAATAACTTTGGTACTGATTTTATGCGGTTTCAGTTTTTGTTATTGGCAAATGTTCAGCGGCAAAGTTTCTAATGCCGTCGCCGTTTATACTTTGCCGGCAGTCGTCGCACTTGCATTGATGAGTATTATTACCAAATATATTGCCACCGAGGCGCATTCCTTAGGTCAGGGTCTGACTTATTATCTGA
>DEST01000029.1 GCA_002361365.1 Alphaproteobacteria bacterium UBA3307 | reverse complement strand
CAATACCATTTGCATCAATATCAAAAGTTACTTCAATTTGCGGCACACCGCGTGGTGAAGGCGGAATACCCACCAAATCAAACTGTCCGAGCAGTTTATTGTGTGCGGCAATTTCACGCTCGCCTTGGAACACGCGAATGGTTACTGCCGTCTGTCCGTCCTCTGCGGTTGAAAATACCTGTGATTTACGTGTCGGAATGGTGGTATTGCGGTCAATTAAACGTGTAAACACACCGCCCAAAGTTTCAATACCGAGAGAAAGCGGAGTTACATCCAACAACAACACATCTTTGACATCTCCCATCAGTACGCCGCCCTGAATTGCAGCGCCAACAGCCACAACTTCGTCCGGATTAACGCCCTTATGCGGTTCTTTGCCGAAGATTTCTTTAACTTTTTCTTGAACTTTTGGCATACGTGTCATACCACCAACCAAGATAACTTCGCTGATGTCACTTGCTTTCAAACCGGCATCATCCAAAGCCTTTTGACACGGAATAGCCGTTTTTTCAATCAAGTCTTCAACCAAAGACTCCAGTTTTGCTCGTGTTAATTTTACGTTCAAGTGTTTTGCACCGGTACTGTCTGCTGTAATAAACGGCAAGTTGACTTCGGTTTGAGTGGTAGAAGAAAGCTCTATTTTAGCTTTTTCCGCCGCTTCTTTCAAACGTTGCAACGCCAAACGGTCGGTACGCAAATCAATCCCCTGCTCTTTTTGGAATTCGTCAGCCAAATAATTTACGATGCGTTGGTCAAAATCTTCACCGCCCAAAAAAGTATCTCCATTGGTCGCTTTTACTTCAAACACGCCGTCACCGATTTCCAAAATAGAAACATCAAACGTACCGCCTCCCAAGTCATACACCACAATCGTGCCGGAAGCTTTTTTATCCATACCATAAGCAAGTGCTGCCGCTGTCGGCTCGTTTATAATACGCAAAACTTCCAAACCGGCGATTTTACCGGCATCTTTAGTTGCCTGACGTTGCGAATCGTTAAAATACGCCGGCACGGTAATTACAGCCTTATCGATAGTTTCACCCAAATAACTTTCGGCATATTCCTTAATTTTTTGCAAAACAAATGCTGAAATTTGTGAAGGTGCGTACTTCTTGTCTTTAGCCTCAACCCAAGCATCTCCGTTGTCACCGGAAACGATTTTGAACGGCGAATGTTCCTTAAATTTTGCCACTTCGGCCGAATCATAACGACGTCCGATTAAACGTTTAATGGCAAACAGGGTATTTTCCGGATTGGTTACGGCCTGACGTTTAGCCGGATATCCGACCAAACGCTCTGTATCCGTAAATGCAACCATCGACGGGGTTGTTCTTGCACCTTCCGAATTTTCCAAAACTTTGGCATCTTTGCCTTCCATAACTGCAAAGCAAGAATTGGTTGTTCCCAAATCTATGCCGATAACTTTGTTACTCATTTTTATAAATCCTCCTTTTTAACATTCTAAAGCTGTATATAGGGAGTCATTTTTGGCACTGCAAGAGCGAAAACAAATTTTTTTATTAAATTTTACAAAAAAATACATATAAACGCCCAAAATATCTATCCACTCGAAACATATTCTCAAAAACCGCAATACAAAAAACATCTCCTCGTAAGGCTTTATTTTCAAGGAGATGTTTTATTGTCGCGTTTATCAAAAATGTATATTATAAAAACTATACACTTCGACCTTGAGACTTAGGATTTGACTTAATTGCGGATTTACCGTCTTTAATTCCTTTTCCGCTGTTTGTTGTCTGGCCTATGATTTTGCCGGTGCCAACATCAAACCTGCCGCCGGACGGGCGTTCGTTATAGTCATCATTTTGAAAACGGCCGGTAGAATTATCATGTGCTGCCGTAATATTACTTCGGTCTGAACCATTGCTTAGGGCATAAGTTGCAAACTTGGTGAACTTTTGCAAAGTCATTTGATTGCGCGGCAAATCCTGACCATTAAAAGATAAGTTTGTTTGAAACATATCCTGTCTGGCTTTTGCGGTTGCTTCTTTACCTTCTTTTGTTGTATGAAAATCTTTAATATCTTCTTTTTTCGGAGCAATCATTTTTGCCAATTTTTCATCATACGTTGCTTTGCGTTCAACAATGTAATCAACTAAATTTGTAGCTTTGGTTTCACCGGCTTCTTGGTCTGCTTTTAATTCTGTCATAACCAGTTTTTTATAAGCCAATTCAGCTGCCGGTGTAGGCTCAATGCCATAAACGATTTTATATTCATCTGCCAACAAGTCTTTAACTTTCATTTCCGGCGGAATATATGTTTTTTTCTTATCTTTAATCGTCATTTCCGGCGGAATATACGGCTTTTTCTTATCTTTAATCGTCATTTCCGGCGGAATGTACGGCTTTTTCTTAAATATGCTGATTGTCTTATCCGCCAATGCACTGCCCATCTTGAAAGTACGTTTGAACAACGGCTTAAAGAAAGTACCGAATGTTGCCATTATATTTCCATGGTATTGAACTGTAGTATGCTTAACGGTATCAACTCCCGGAGTATGTTGCCATTCGCCGACACCGCCATGATTAATATACGTACCGAATTCCTTACCGGCGTTCAAATCTTCAACCGGAATATTTGCACCGTCTCTTGAGGCATTGAACGGAATGCCTGAACCGTATGTTTCAGTGTTCGGAACATAGCCGATAGCATTATGTGCGCTGACAAACGGATTAACCTTCATAATCGCATTATGCGCGTCCATATTCATCATCAGGTGGCCGTCCGGTCCTCTCGGAACATTCAAAGCATCAACAACGGACGGGTCCAACCCCCTAGGAGCAGCCCAATCGTGTGTCATACACAAGTTGTTGCCGTGGGTATAAACATTTCCGTGCGGCGTATAGTTAACCGTGTTGGTGTTCGTATTTGTGCCGCCATCAGCTAACATTACCAAAGCGCGCTCTTCCGGAAAATCAATACCGTGTTCCTGATAGAAGGCTTTAATATCAGCCAAATCGGCTTTAAGCTGAGCGTCGTTACCTTTATAAAAATTATCAAGAGTCTGCTGTGAGCCTTTGATTATAGCATCTTTATCATGGAACACAAATTCATCTTTTCCATCCTGAACATGTGTTCTGGTTTCGTGGTGACTTTGGAATACGTTGTTGTTAGGGAACATTTTGTTGAACATATCAATTGCCAAATGCGAGGCTTCACGTCCCAAGAAGCCACCACCGATGGTGGCACCACCTACTGCCAATCCGCCGGCTATGGCATCAAAATTATTACCGCCGGCTTTTTTGATTTGAACATAGTTGGTACTGACACCATTAACCGCCCCAAGAGCAATCGCACCATAACCTGCCAACTGCGCCATCGCCGGATTACCCGTCAGCAATGCGCCGGTAGCAATACCGCCCAAAGCCGAGGTTGCGACCGACATCAAATTCTGCGGATTTTTGATAAATGCTTTTAGTCCTGCCGGTTTTCCCTGTTTCTTTTGTGATTTGCGCCATTGTTTAACGTGTAATGCTACTGCACAGATACCGAGCGCTGTTCCCATAATCGCGCCGGCAAACTTATTCATACCGAGCGTCGCCGTTGTCAAGTTTACATCTGCCGCCAAAGCAGCCGCACCGGTAGAAAGCGCAAATGAGGTAGCAAAAGCAACACCGCCGCCAACCAAAGCGCGTTTGCCGATGCTTTTCCAAATTTCTTTGCGGCTGACTTTACCCTGCGTACTTCTGTCATCGGCACGTTTATCAAAGTCTTTTACCGAATCCATAACTTTGAATAAAACCGGATGTTCTTGATTTTTGATTTTCTGCGCCAGACGCTGTGTGAATGCACGGTTTTTCTCTACCATTTTATCGCGGGCGATTTCATAAACCATATTGTTGCATACTTTAGGTTCTTGCCGCAGTTCATTCACAAATTTGATATAGTGTTCGGGGTTGGTAAACTGGTCTTTGGCCATAATCAGACCATCTTGTTTTAAGCGGGCAGCTAAACTCAGCCCTTTGCCAAAAGAATCAATTTCAAACAGCTTAAACGGCAATCGGTCGTTAACTTCTTTCTTTAAGTTTTCATCAGTCAATGCGCTTTCATTTGCCCCTAAACTCTCCAGCAAAACATCTTGTTTAGCCATTCTGACCATCGAATCAAGTTTGCTGCCTTCAATAATTTTAGCGCCCTGAGCATATTTATCGCTACGAGTGCCGTCCGGCAACTCAAATTGCGGTTCGATATTGCCATTAGCATCTCTGAATTTATAGTGGCTGACAAGTTCAAGCGTTTCCGGATTCAATTCAACGCCGTCAATCCGCGGCTTAACCGCATCAAAGCGTTTATCTACATCATTTGCGTTATCCTTATTTACATCGGATAAATTCATACGCTTATCATATTTAGCAACTTCTTCATTCAAAAGAGCCATACCATCGCGCATAATACCGACACGCTGGTCTGCATCCTGATTACCTTCTTTTGCCAACTCGATTAAATCTCTTTCACGAACGGCAAACATTTTTTCATAGCCATAGTGAATATCGGCAATATTGGTATAATCATTGAACCACAAATCGCGATTTGTTTTTTTGGTAAGCAATTGCGAAGCCAGACTATCGATTCTATCGGCTATTTTATTGAATTTATCTAAGGCGGCATCGTGTTCCGGACCGGATTTTGTTTTGTTGACAACTTCGTTTAATTCTTCGTATTTATCCGCCAAAACCAGCTGCGGAACCAATCCTAAAAGTTTGGCTTGCTTGGTCTGCGGGTCAGCTGTCAGAATTTTATCGGTCACACGGCTTTCCATTTCTTTGAATTCTTTATCGGAAAGTTGCGGTAAGGTATTATGCAAAATATTTATTGCCTCTTGTTCGCTCAGATTATCAATATCGACATTTTCGATTTTCTTCATCTCTTGCAAAACATCGATACGCAACAAATCCATCATAGCATCGTTTTCGTCACCATTCAGACTCAGTTTGAGATATTCTTCGAGCATTTGTTGCTCTTCATTTTCATATCCTTGCTTTCCATTACCGCCGTTGCTCGGAATTGTGCCGACATTCAAGCTGTCATCATCACCTTTGTTGCCGCCATTGTTATTACTGTCGTTGATTTCAACTTCCGGAATAACTCCTACTTTCGGTCCGTTATTATCGCCGTCCCTACCGGTTTTACCGCCGCCCAAGATTATTCCTCCGTTATCATTATCGTCATTACTGTTTTCGTCGGTACGGCTATTATTTTGTGAATTATCATTTTTTTCTTTGCCGGTTAGACGTGCCACCCAATCGATTTCCTCTTTTTCGTAGGAATTGCGGAAATCATCATTAACCGTGTACAGCTCATTGCCGTAAAACATTTTTTCTTGGTCTTGATTATTCAAAAACTTGCCGAGCTGGGCATTTACTTCATCCTTTTCTTCCGGATGAGCGGCGAGATAAGCTTCTTTGCGCGCAATAAAGTCGCGGATTTCTTCCGATTTTATCTGACTTGCACCATCGCCGATACCGCCTTCCTGAACTTCGGTTGCCAACTGATGAAACGCATCATACACATCATCTTTATCCTTAAATTCGATATTTTCGGCTTTTTCATCGGGATTTGACTGTTCTTTGGCTATATTTTCTGCCAGTCTTTTTTCTAGGTCTGCATTGATTTGTTCAAGAGAAATGCCCTTATCTTTGGCGTCATAGGTCTTGACGGCGATATAAATCTGCTGTTCAAGCGGAAGTTGTTCAAAATCGCGTGTTTTGCTGAGTTCGGCATCATTTAAGGCTTCCATATCTTCCTTATTATTAGCCTGTCTGATTTCTTCTAAAAACTCAATATCAGCATCACTTAAATCATTAGAATGACTTTTGAAACTCATCAACAGAGCAGTCTGCTCATAGTCAGCAATTTGCGACAAGTTTGCAATTCCGAATTCTTTTTGAATAAAGTCTAAAAATTCCGCATTATCCTTAACATCGGAAAAATTATTATAAGTAGCCATAGCCGTTCTCCTGAATACATAAATCTATATGTACAGTTTAGCATATTTTAAGATTTTGTCAAATGTTTTTCAATTTTTTTTGACTAAGTAACAATTAGGTTATATCGGTCTTGATTTTTTCGCTTTACTTTTTATGAAATTGCTTTATAAACACATCAATTATTACGAGGTTTTTTTATGACTAACGATTTAACCGTCGGGCATCCGTTAAAGCTTATTATCAAATTTGCCATTCCGTTGTTGCTCGGCAATCTGTTTTTGCAACTTTATCAAATATCCGATATGATTATTGTCGGACATCTGATTAGTGTCAATGCTTTAGCGGCAATCGGCGCTTCGGCTCCGATATATATGGTGTTTTTAATGATTGCTTTCGGCTTTACCGGCGGATTGACGGTAATTACGGCTCAGCGTTTTGGTGCACACGATGATGATGGGGTTAGAACTTCTGTATTCCATTGTCTGATAGCATCACTGTTTTTAAGTGTACTTATGACCATCGGACTACTTGTGTTCTTAAAGCCTTTGCTAAAGCTGACCAATATCCCGCCCGAGCTGTTTGCCGATGCTTATGATTTTATGTTTGTTATGTGTTTAAGCACCATAATGATTGTATTATTTAATCTGCTTTCAGGATTTATTCGAGCATTAGGGGACAGTAAAACTCCGCTGTATTTTTTGATTTTTTGCTCACTTATCAATATCGGACTTAATTTTATATTTATAAAATATTGCGATTGGGGAGTTGTCGGCTCGGCAATGGGAACTTTGACGGCAAACACTCTTTCTGTGTTGATTTGCTTTGTGTATATGTGGCATAAATTTCCCCTGCTCCGTTTGCAGAAAGACTTTATGCATTATGATGCTGAGATCATGAAACAACATTTACGTATTGCTTTTCCGATGGCAATGCAATTTTCGATTTTGTCATTCAGTATTATGATTATTCAGAGCGTATGTAATTCTTTTGGTCCGGACGTAATTGCCGCATTTGCCGCCGCTTTCCGAATTGAGCAATTTGCCACCCAACCATTGTTGGCTATCGGTCTGGCAATGGCAACTTTTTCGGCGCAAAATTGGGGAGCACATTTACTTTCACGCATTCGACGCGGTGTAAAATATGCCTTTTTGATTTCCACTATCCTCAGCATTTGCGGTTTCTTTTTGGTACGCAAAATCGGTGCCGATATGATTGCACTCTTTATAGATACCGGCACAAATTCAACCGGTAATAATATTGAGATGATTATTGATATTGGTCGCCGATATTTAATCATCAGCACAATGTATTATTTCTTTTTGGGTTTGATTTTTGTGTTTCGGAATACCATTCAGGGAATGGGTAAACCGTTGCTGCCGCTTCTTTCCAGCATTACGGAACTATGTTTGCGCAGCTTTAGCGCGATATATCTGGCAAAAGCATTTGGATATCGCGGAATTATGTATGCCGGCCCGCTAGCGTGGTTTGCTGCCGGAATCTTAGTACTTTGCGGTTATTTATATTATATTAAAAAATTCAGCAAAGACAATCCGTTTCGTTGGAAAATGGGAGAAGTAAAACACCGTCTGCGCCTTAATGAACCGGTAGATTAGCACCACTTTTACAAAAAGACAAAAATATACGAAATAATTGTTTACAAGGGGCAAATTTTGTGTTTTAATACCTTGTGAGAGAATATTTTTATGGTGTGAAATTATTAAAACCTATCATTATGAATATAACGCGAATTGTAGAATTTTTCAGCCACAAAACGTGGACTTGGCAACATGCTTTTTGCAATTTTTATTTGTTGGAGCATAATCTTTACGGATTAAAGTGTAAAACCGACATAGAACCGGCAATGCTTGCCCGTAGATGCTGCAATGTGGATGATTTGCAAGAAATGTGGAGTTTGGCCGAATTTTTAGATGATTCGGAAGAAGAAATGGTTAACATTATCGGAACTTACCGCTATTGCCGTCCAATTCCGTGGCAGTATGACTTTGTGGAAACAATAGCCGAAAAATCAGGATTTGACATTCCTCAAACGTTCAATCTTGATGCTCTGACCGACGCTTATTGCATTGCCTTGCATACAGATGCCATTGATTTGCAGAAATTGACCACACAGTTGGATTTAAAATATCTTCAGCTGTATGACAATGTTGCCGAAAAACAGAACTTGCTAAAACGCAATTTTTCATTGGCATTAGAATGTAATGCTCGCCGTCGCAGAGGAAATAACGCTCAAGGTCTCAACTTTAGAGAAATGATTGAGGCTTATTTGCCTTCATGCGGTTTAGAAACTGTAGTAGAATCCTTGAAATTGGCTAAGACTGCAGAAACAAAGCTGTCGCCAGAGGAAAGAGCCGCATTCGGATTCGCATATTATTCGCCATATTTTTATGACGAGATAACTATGCCATACGGACTGCTTACCAAAAATAGCATCTTCAACTGTGTCGAAGAACAATTGCAAGATGAAATACAATGTCGAGATTTATTGCGCCGAGATTTGTATCGGGCACAAGATGAAGATGAGCAAGACGACCTTGAAGATGCTTTGGCGGAAACACATAACGCCGTTTATGTTGACCCGCAAGAGCGTTGCGTAATTGATACACGTTTTGGCGATGTACTCTATGCAAATGTGTATATTGAACGTATGGCCGGAGATTTCTTGAACAATACTCTGCCGGATTATATCCGATATCACAGAGGATTGCTCTATACCGTGGAGTTTGTTGACGACCTCAAAAAGCTTGATGTTGCACAAGAGCTGATGGAACGGCTCAATGAAGTCAATCAAGAAATGTTGCAACTTGAACTTTCTCAAATCGGAGAATGCACCAAAGATTGGCCGCGTGATGTGCAGAAAAAGTATGAAGAATTGAATGCTGAACGCGAAATGTGCTACTATATTTGCGACTAGACAATTAAACCTCTGCCCAATGTTTTGCGGCAGAGGTTTTGTGTATTTAAGCATTTTAGGCGTTAGTTTTCGACTGTTTCCGGTGCAGATTGAGGTTTTGCCGTATCAACAGGAGCTGCACGGTCGGCAAAATGCGGGCGTTTGCGATTTGCCGGCATCTTTACAAAATCGTTTGAATTTGTTTGCTGGGTGTTTTGCGCCTGATGATGTTTATGATGGTGTTTATTTTTATGGTGCATTTTAGCAAACTGCGGCGGCATTGTTGCCATTCCATCTGCAGCATTTATAATTATGGTTGTTCCGGCCGCATCGCTATATGCCGGCATTTGTGCATATATAGCAGTCGGAGAACCATGTGATTTAGTCGGACAACGGAAACATCCGTGCCAAAATTCATTAAATCCCATACCGGCAAAAAAGACCAACAGCAACAGTAAAATTTTGCTGCCGCGTTTACCGCAACCGCAATCACCTTGCGGACCGTGGTGCGGACCACAGCAAGGCCCTTCGCTTCTAAATTCTTCCTTTGGCCCATGACGCGGGGCAAATTCTTTTTCCGTTTCTGTTTCATAACCCTGTTCCGGTCTGTTTTCCATTTTTTCTTTAGCCATTTTTCATTTTCCTTTCTATTATTGTTTGACTGTTTTAAAATAATTATTCACTGCTAAAAGTAAAGTAAAAATATCTTGACAAAAGTATGTATGTCTGCTATATCCGCTCGCAGAATTTATATAATTAAGATTTATTTATCCTAAAATTTTTATGCTTATGAAACAATTAACTCTTGCTGATATTCGCAAGGCTATTTATGAATTAGGGGAAACAGAGATTAACGATGACATTTCCCGAATGGATGATGAAACTTTTGCCAAATGCAACTTCAAAGAGGAGTTTGGCCTTGATAGTTTAGGGGTTATGGAAGTTACCATCAATCTGGAGCGTAACTGCGATGTAAATATTCCCAGCTCAGCTTCAGAATATGCCATTTTCCATAATACCATTCAGGCAATGCTTGACAGTTATAATCAGAGTTTGAGCTGAATAATGTTTCACCGGTCGGTTCGGATTGTGCTGTTTACAGCATATCCGGCGGCCGGTTTTTTATTGTAAAAATTGGTGAGCAAACTCAAACTTGTCAATACCGTTAATCAACTTTATTTTATCGTTTTGCAAAATCAGCGGCAATTCCACTGTTACAAAGGTACTACGGCGGTCGGCATTTTCCACAAATGCCGTAATATTACCGCTTGCAGCTAAAATAAAGCGCCGTGAGGCAACTGCCCAAATTTTAAGCAATTCCGCATCCGGATTATTATTTCCGGTTTCTAAATTCAGCGCCATTAGTTGTCTACCGCAAATAGTATTGTCCAAAGTAAAGCTGTTGCGATTTTCGGCAATGTATTTAAGAGCCGCACGTTTATTAGAATCGGTCGGCTGATAGCTGATACTATACAAAACAACACTGCTTTCCGGAGTTGAAACATCAGCCGTTGCGGCAATTTGCCGTGCCAATTCAAGTTTATTCATTTTATAATGCCTTCAATCAAGCCTGAGCCGGCTCTGCTACTGATTTATTTTTGCGCACATACGGTCGACGGCGCGGTTTTTCCTCTGTTTCTGCCGTATTAGAATTTTCATTATTGTCAACGTTGGCAGTATTTTCAGCTTCTGTCGGTTCTCCGGCTTCTACCACCATAAAATTACGCCGACGGCGCATTTTCGGCTTTTCCGCCGGCTGTGCAGAAGCGTTATCTTCCGTTGCTTGTATTTCTTGATTAGATTGCCCGACAGAATTACTTTCGGTTTCAACCAAGTTATTTTCCGCTACAGGAGTTTGTTCGCCTGTTTCAGAATTTTCAGACAAAGCAACATTAGCATTTTGATTCTCACGCGCTTGATATTTACGTTCATTAATTTCGGTCACTATTTTGCGATAATGCTCGGCATATTGACGAAAAACTTCCATTCCGACATAATCACCGTTGCTTTGTGCTTCTTTAGCCAGTTCATTATAACGTTTGATTAAATCCAGTGCTGTACCGCTGTATTTGCCCGCCGGTGATATACTGTCAAATTTATAATTCAAAGAATACACGGTATTACCGCGAAATTTATTATTGTTGATTTTTTTCATTTAAATCCATTCAAAATGTTAGCTGGTTTTATTTTCTGGGGCGACAAAAATGCCCTACGTTGTTTATATACTCATTTTTTTCGGCTTTGGCAACTTATTTTTGCAGAATTACACAACGTGGTATATTATTCAAATCTGCTACAATTTCGACTGGTTTGAGTTTTTGGGCAATAAAAATATCAGCAATCTGTGTCGCCTGTCCTATGCCGGCTTCAAGCAGAATAAACCCATCTTTTTTTAATAATTCTCTGATAATTGTAGCAATGCGACGATAGCTGTCTAAACCATCTGTTCCGCCGTCCAATGCGACCATAGGGTCATAATTTTTAACTTCTGGCTCAAGCTTTGATATTTCTCCGGTTGGAATATATGGAGGATTGCTGACGATTATATCATATTTTTGCCCTAACTTTTCAATAATGTCATCATTAAACCAATCAGCACACACAAATTTGATACGTTCTGATATTTTAAGATTTTCGGCATTTTTACGGGCAATATTCAGGCTTTTTTCGGATATATCAACGGCGGTGCCCACCGCATCTGTTTTTTCCATCAGCAGTGATTCTATAATGCAGCCGCTGCCGGTGCCTAAATCTAATACATTACACCTATTTTCCGGCATATATTGCAATGCTTTTTCCACCAATATTTCTGTATCCGGACGCGGTGACAAAACATCGGTATTAACGATAAAATCGGCTTTGTAAAATTCACGATGTCCCAAAATTTTATCCAACGGCTTATGCTTCAATCTTTGCTTTAACATACTTTCCATTTGTTTACGTTCATTTTCATTCAGAATAATGTCGGGAAATACTTTTGAAGGCTCTCGTTTGGTGGCTGCTGCAAACAACAAACGCGTTTCCAAGCGCGGACTTTCCACCTTGCATAAAATCAGCTGATGCATAATATCTTCAAAATAAGTCATCTATTCTGCCGCCATTGCGTGTTTGACTTCTGCCGAAAGTTTTTCAAACGCGCGTTTTTCAATTTGCCGCACCCGTTCACGGCTGATTTGGAATTTTTCTCCGATTTCATCAAGAGTTTGCGGTGTTTCCGTCAGCATACGGTTTTTAACTATGTATTGTTCGCGCTCATTAAGTTTAGTCAAGGCTTGGCGTAAAATCCGACGTTTTATTTCCGCCTCTTCTTTGCGAGCATAATTAGCTTCTATATTTTGTGTGTTGTCTGCCAACATATCTATGGCTTCTACCGAATCATCATCTTTACCCACTGTTACATTAAGCGAACTGTCACCACCGATACGCCGGTTCATTTCCACCACATCACATTCATCAACCACCAATTCATTGGCAATTTGTTTGACCACTTTCGGCTCCAGCTCTTTGTTGTCATAAATTCCTAAACGTGCCTTGATACGCCCCAAATTGTAAAACAATTTTTTTTGCGCGGCAACGGTTCCTATTTTTACCAACGACCACGAGCGTAGAACAAAATCATTAAGTGCGGCTTTTATCCATAATATTGCATAAGTGGAAAGTCGCACATTTTTGCTCATATCAAATTTTTTGACCGCCTGCATAAGTCCGATATTAGCTTCAGAAATCAAATCTGCAATCGGCAAACCGTAGCGACGATAAGTCAGGGCAATTTTGACTGCCAAACGCAAGTGAGATGTAATCAACTTTTGTGCTGCTTGTAAATCACCTTTTTCTTTAAACTCACGTACCAAATCTATCTCTTCTTGTGCACTCAACACCGGAAATTGCCGAATTTTTTCCAAATAGCCACGCAAACCACCTTCCGGCACCACCGCCGGCAGGTTTGATTTATTTTCATAAACAACAATATCTTTGCGCGCTTCCATTTTTATTTTACCAGTTATATATAAAAGTTGCGTTATCCAAATCTTCAGCCTTTTCCGCCAAATTAGTTACTGCCACTTTGTAATAGTTTGCAAACGGATAAATCAAAATATATATATTTGTGAAACGTCCGGACTTATTGTTTGAGCTTAGGCACATTCGGTATATTTCGCGATTTTCATTCATTTTCAAATGCATTGCGACAGCAGATGCCTCAAAATTGTTTTTAAGCTTATCTTCCGCAATTTCTTCAAATCTTTGCAAATTATTTACCAAAAGCAACTGCGCCCTTCGCTCAGGCACAGTCCTAGCACTCCGATTTTCGACATATTTACGGATAAATGCTCCCACCTGTTTACGCAAACTTTCATCTGAGCATAAAAGTTCCGGTCGTTGCGGTTTGCTCTCGTCATATTCAAAACCGATATTTTCTTCTTGCATTTTTTCGGCATCAGAAAGAGTCCCGACCAACGGCTTAATTTCCGCACCGTCATACAAATCATCTTCGTGCGGCAACAGTTTTTTCATCGGAATCGAATCCGGCTCGGCAATATGGTCATATTCAACATAATCTGCCGGATTAAATTCTTCAGTTTCCGCCGCCATAGAAGACACACTCCATAATGTTGCGACCAAAAGCCATAATGTCAGCCGGATTTTCCGCATCTCTTCTCCTTAAAACGCCACGGATTTCGGAGTACGCGGGAACGGAATGGTGTCGCGAATGTTGGTAATGCCGGTAACGAGCATCATCATACGCTCAAAACCCAAACCGAAACCGGCATGCGGAACCGTGCCGTATTTGCGGGAGTCAAGATACCATTCGTAATTCTTGATATCCATACCCAAATCTTGAATTTTCTTTACCAAAACATCATAACGGTCTTCACGTTGCGAACCACCGATAAGTTCGCCGATTCTCGGAACCAACACATCCATTGCCGCCACGGTCTTGCCGTCATCATTAAGACGCATATAAAATGCTTTGATTTCCTGCGGATAATCGCGAACAATTACCGGACGTTTAAAGTGTTCTTCCGCCAAAAAGCGTTCGTGTTCGGTTTGCAAATCAATACCGTATTCCGGCGTATATTCAAACTTTTTGCCGGATTTTTTCATAATTTCAATAGCTTCGGTATAAGTAATGCGGGCAAAGCCGTTTTCCACGATATTGCTTAATGTTTGTTTCAGTGTCGGGTCAATGAATTTTTCAAACAAATCCAAATCATCGGCGCAGTTTTCCATAATATCCTTTACCAAATAGCGCACCATATCCTCAGCCAAATCCATATCATCGTTAAGGTCGGCAAACGCCATTTCCGGCTCAATCATCCAAAACTCAGCGGCGTGGCGCGGGGTGTTGGAATTTTCGGCACGGAAAGTCGGACCGAAAGTATAAATATCGCCCAAAGCGCAGGCATACATCTCACCGTTGAGCTGACCGGAAACGGTAAGGCGTGCTTCTTTGCCAAAAAAGTCTTTGCCGTAGTCGATTTCTCCGTTTGGCAGCAGCGGCGGATTCTTTAAGTCAAGCGTTGTTACTTGAAACATCTCACCGGCACCTTCACAGTCGGAAGCCGTAATCAACGGAGTATGCACATAGGCAAAGCCACGGTTTTGAAAAAACTGATGAATGGCATACGAAAGCCGCGAGCGTACACGGAATGCCGCGCCATACTTATTGGTACGCGGGCGCAAATGAGCAACCGTGCGCAAGAATTCGTCGCTCATACCTTTTTTCTGCAACGGATAATCATCCGGCGCAATACCGTAAATTTCGATATTTTCAGCTTTAATTTCGTATTTTTGTTTGCCGCCGGCGGATTCAACCAACGCACCTTCAACTGCCACCGACGAGCCTGTGGTTAATTTTTTAATTTCATCATAATTATTGAGGGTATTATTGGCGATAACCTGTATATTTTTCAAACACGAACCGTCGTTTATTTCAATGAACGAAAAATCTTTGGAATCGCGTTTTGTTTTCACCCAACCTTTAACTAAAACTTCAGGCATTGTTTGCTCTGAAGCCAATAATTGTTTAATTTTAGTTCTTTTTAACATTTTACCCTCTAATTAAATTAAAAATCCAAATCTTATGCACTATACAACATTGATATTTAATTGTCCAGTCTTGACAATCAAAATGTTATGGATAATTATGTATATAGTTAATATTTAGGAGATACGCAATGAAAAAAACAATATTATACGCTGTTCCGCTGATTTGGGCTGTTGCCGCTTGTGCCCCGAGAATCGGCAGTAACGATTATGATTATGGTTCGGTTCGTCAAGCCAGTAACGGTTTTCCGTGCACAGTAATGTCGGTTCGTCAGGTTAATGTAAACAGCAGTGATAACTCTGCCGGAGGTATGCTTGGCGGTGTTGCCGGCGGTGTGGCAGGTTCGACCATCGGACACGGAAGTAGCTCGCACGCTTTAGGTGCTATCGGCGGTGCCTTAGCCGGTATGGCCGTCGGTGCTTTGGCACAAGACCAAATAATGAGTCAAGGCGGTTATGAATATGTGGTTCGTACCGACAGCGGTCAGATTTACAGCGTGACACAGGGGACTGATACTTTATTGTCAGCCGGTCAAAGATGTATGCTGATTAACGGTGCAACTTCACGCATTATTCCGTATTATTGATAAGATTTAATAAACTTAAAATTAAACCACTAAGTTTTGCGCTTGGTGGTTTTTATATTGAAATTTTTAAATAACCTGACGATGTTATATCGGAACAGCCTTGATAAAACTTTGGATAATGTGCTTAGTGCAAAGTATGTTTTTGACGACGTGTACA
>DEST01000010.1 GCA_002361365.1 Alphaproteobacteria bacterium UBA3307 | reverse complement strand
CTGTCGGCAAGCCCAAGAATGACATAAGGGGTGCGCTGTCATCCTTGCGAAAGCGAGGATCTCAGCATTCAAGAGATTCTCGGTTCAGGCTGTCGCCTGCCCAAGAATGACAGGAAAAGGCGCTCGCCCAAGAATGACGGAAAAGAAAAATGGCAATATAAAAACAAAGGGCGCACTCGGTATTTGAGTGCGTCCTCTGCGTTAGTGATTTCGATTGCCGCGACGCTTAATCTGCTGTTTGGCAGTCGCTCCGTCAGCTAAGGAAGTTTTCTTTTTTGCTGCGTGTTCCAAATCCAAAAGCGGCGGAGTATAACGCCCGATTGCTTTCTTGATTTTGGTCAGCGCATAGTCTTCAGGTTTTGTTACCACCTTTGCCGGAAGCCCGACAACTTGTTCGGTGGGCGTAGGCGGTGGCGGACAGTGCGGCGTGGGTCTACCCAGCACACACAACATAAGCAGCTCAATCATATTATAAATTGTTGAGAATATCGGCGTCAAAATCATCCCACGACTCACCGGGTTCCGGCTCCAGATAGTAAGCTGCCGCGGCGTCATGCTTGTCTGCGGCGAGATCAAGCATTGTCCGATGCTTGTTCAGAGCCTTGGCACGCGGCTTATGGGTGCTGCCGCAAGCTTCGTAGCGCGGATTGCCGTTGAGGGTATCCTTCAGGTCGTAGACAGTGCCGTCAATGACGAACTTGCCCTTAACCGGAGCAGAACTCACAATATTGGCAACCGGACACAGCTGAGCCTTGCCACTCTTGACATCTACCAGAATAGTGAGATTGCGGCCGGCACACTTGGCAAAAGCATAAATATTCTTACCTTTTGGGGTGTCAAACGCCTGTTCGCGGAGAACAATCTTGCGTAACCGGACCCGCGGCGCAATGTCGGCATCGGCCAGAAAGTCAGGGTCAGACATCTTGATTTTCGCAACAAGCTTGTCAGCACGGTTGTTAGCCACGATGGCGTTGAGATTCTCTACTGCAATGTTTTTCTTCATAAGCTGAAAATTTTTGGTAAATAACTATATAAATTGTATTGAATATAAGAAACGTATAACACATATTTTTGTCAAAATCAACATAAAAATTCATTTTTGTTGATTTTTTGCTTTTTAACGGTTATAAGCATTTGCTAAAGATGATTTTTGATTGTTTTTTAATCATTTGTTGACAATATTATAATATTATGTGTATAAATAAGCTATGTTTTAACAAATTGAGGTAAATTGTAATTTCAAACCATGAGTCCCACGTCGACCTATATTATAAATTTAATTTTAGTTTTGTTTTTGGTTTTTTGTAATGCTTTTTTTGTGGTTTCCGAATTTGCGGTGGTAAAAATCCGACGCACCAAATTAGAAGAGTTGGCTGCCGCCGGAAATAAACGTGCGCGTATCGCTTTAGAGATAAATGAACATCTTAATACATATTTAAGCGCCACGCAGCTTGGTATTACTTTGGCCTCACTCGGTTTGGGTTGGCTCGGCGAGCCGGCGGTATCGCGTCTTTTAGAAGATTTGTGCCGCGGATTTTTTGACGGGCAAGCAGTGTTGTTGCATTCTCTCAGCTTTGGTATTGCGTTTACGTTTATTACCCTGTTGCACGTTGTATTGGGAGAGTTGGTGCCGAAATCTATGGCTATTCAAGATACGGAACGTTATGCTTTGTTGGTGGCGATTCCTCTTTATACGTTCAATAAAATATGCACTCCGATTATTTGGTGCTTTGACCACGTTTCGTTGTGGATTTTAAAACTTATGAAAATCGAAAAAGCTGACGAAAATGAAGATGCACATTCCGAAGAAGAAATAAAGCTGATTATTGATGCTTCGCAAAAAGGTGGGGTGATTGACGATACCGAAAGCGAGATTATTCAAAACGCTATCAGTTTTTCAGAAATTTGCGCACACGAAATTATGGTGCCGCGGCAAGATATGAATTGTATTTATCAGGACGACAGCTATGAGGAAATTATGGATTTTGTGCGCAAGCATAAACATACGCGTTTTCCGCTGTGTGCCGAAGATAAAGACCAGATTTTGGGAATGATTCATATTCGGGATTTACTTGAAAATAAGGATACTTTGCATAAAGATATTCTTAAACGTCTGGTTCGTAAGACTTTGTTTGTGCCGGAAAATAAGTCGATTTCCGATGTTTTGCATGAGATGATGAAAAAACGCATACATCTGGCAATTGTGGTTGATGAATATGGCGGAACGGCCGGTTTGCTGACAATGGAAGATATTTTGGAAGAATTGGTTGGTGAAATTCAAGATGAACACGATGGCGCCGAAGTACCACCACTGAAAAAAATTGATGCCAAAACTTATGAATTTGACGGTGTGTATTTGGTTGAAGATGCTTATGATGAAATGAATTTGCCGTATCATGAGCTGGAAGAAAGCACGATGGGCGGATATGTGTTTAATTTGATTGGAGAAGAACCAAAGGTAGGAGATAAAACTGAAGATGAATATTGCTCCTATGAGGTACTTAAAATTGATAATATGCGGATTACGCGTGTTAAGGCTCGGCTTAAAGATTTGCCACCGGTTGAAGCTGTCGGATAGGTTAAAAAATACCAAAAGTTCGGTGCTTGCTATTCGAATACGCCGTAATTGCCGTTCACTACCAATACTAACAGTACTAAAAAGAAAATCATGGCAAATCCGGCTTGAACCGAAAGAGTATCTGCGATGTTATTGTGTTTGTTTAACAGATATATAAACACCGGAGCAATCAGCAAAAGCGCCGTGACGTAACCGGGGTTAGGGGCTATGCGAAGTGCCATTGTTTTAGCTACAATCAGCATAGAACTGAACAAAATCAGCAATATTCCGGATTTTATGGTTTTGACATCAATAATTTTATGCCATTTGTCGGTAATATTGTCACGTGCATAGCAAACGGTGTTATAAATACCACTGATAAAAGTTGAAACTGTCAGATAATAAGTCAGACACTGACCTAA
>DEST01000048.1 GCA_002361365.1 Alphaproteobacteria bacterium UBA3307 | reverse complement strand
AAAAAGATATCGGTATTGATGACAACCTTATGATTCCGCTTGTGACGGGATTTATTCTGAATTTAATCTAATGATAAAGGGACTATACCAATGACAAAAATGCGATTTACAGTAAGTTCAACAGCATTTATTTTAAGGGTGAGTGCGTATTTTTCTTTTGCACTAAACATTAAATTTTGGCAATTTGCTTATGAAAGAATAGATGTTAACAGTTTTTCTGTTGCTTTCTTTGCATTTAGCTTATTATTTTTTATTTTTGTACCGTTACTTTGGTTCTTTAGTCTGATTTTCTTACCTCGTGTCGGCAAAACAATAATCATTATTCTGCTTATTTTATCAGCAATGTCGGATTATGCTCTGCAAAATCTCGGAATCGTTATAAATTCAGATATGATTCGCAATTTTGTTGAAACAAATATACGTGAAGCAAAGGATTTGGTAACCTTACACGCATTTTGTTATGTCTTAATTGTGGGAATTATACCGGCAATACTTGTTTATAGAACAAATGTGACATTTAATCCGTTCAAGCGTGAATTTAAGCAACGTCTTATTTATTGCTTGATAGGTCTGCTTACAATTGCAGGAATTGCCTCAGTTTCGTATAAAGAATATGCGTCTTTCGGTCGCAACAATAAGCAAGTTCGTTATTACATCAATACTTTTAACTATATTTATGCGGTTGGAAGATATTATAAACGTTCCCGCGATGCTCATCGACAATTTGTTATTCTGGATGCTTCTCCAAAACTTGAGCCGAATAAGAAAAATACGCCGCGTGTGACCATATTAATTGTCGGAGAAACAGCGCGTTCACAAAATTTTTCTTTGTATGGATATGAAAAAGAAACAAATCCGTTGTTGTCTGAAAATAAAGAACTCATCACATTTAATGATGTTTCATCTTGTGGCACGGCAACGGCTATCTCCTTACCTTGTATGTTTTCAGCCTCAAATCAGAAAGCATTTGATGTTACTGATGCGCTATTTACGCAAAATCTCCTCGATATAGCAAAACTGGCCGGTTATGACATTATTTGGAAAGATAATGATGATGGTTGTAAAAAAGTGTGCAGTAGAGTTGAAACAATTGATGCTAAGAAAGGTAATAAACAGCCATATTGTTTTGGCAGTTATTGTCATGATGATATTTTATTAGACGGGTTGGAAGATGTTCTTCGCAATATAACCAAAGATACGCTCATCGTTCTGCATATGATGGGGAGCCATGGACCAACATATTATCAACGTTATCCCGATAAGTTTAAGAAATTTACGCCGACTTGCGATACCGCCAATTTGCAAGATTGTACTCAAGAGCAAATCACAAATACTTATAACAATACCATTGTGTACACGGATTATATTATTGCTTCAGTCATTGATATCTTAAAGAGAAATCAGAATTTGCAAAGCAGTATGCTTTATGTTTCTGATCATGGAGAATCCCTTGGCGAACATAATGTGTATTTACATGGTTTGCCTTATGTCATGGCTCCTGATGTGCAAAAGAAAGTTCCCATGTTGTTATGGTTGTCAGCAGAAAAACAAAAAAATCAGGCAATAGATATGAATTGCTTACGACAAAGAGCTAAAAGCGAAAAATTTTCTCATGATAATTATTTTCACGGTGTGCTTCAGTTGTTACAAATCAATAGCTCTGCTTACAAAGAAGAACTAAGCATTTTAGGAAATTGTGTTCATAACCTATAGCGAGTGATACAAAGCTGATGTTGGCTTGTTAAATTAGGACTGTTTTGTAATCTATTGTTTTGGAATGGTTTTTATCGGGCGGCCATTTGTTCGAGTTTGAATTGCAGGCGATTGAGGCGGTCGCGAGGTCTGACCGGTAGCGGATTACCGTAGGCCTTTTTAAGTAAAGTTTCGATTTGAGTTAATGTGCGTCCGGCATGATAATAAACCATCACAAAGTTAGTCCGGTTGTTGGGATTAATATCCTTGTATTTGCGCATTTTCATAATTCAACCCCCATGTAACGGTAGTAGGAAGAACCAGACGGGTCAACGTAAAGTGTTGGCTTGCCTGAGCATTTTATAGCACCTACTTTGCGGTGTCCAAAATCATCATAACCGCCTTTACCGGATAAGAAAATATAGCTGTCTAATGGGCGTTGGCAGAGTGCCTCATACCAAGTTGGTGGTAGATTGACAGTTTCTGCAATCAAGACCTCTTCAGCCTCATGTGGATACTTTTTGCATAAGGTTTTTACTTCTTCAAAATCCGAAGATTTTCGCACTAAATAGACTTTGCCTAAGATACGGCCGAAAGAATCACGTTTATCCCATTCAACCCGTATATACCGATGGTCTTTAAGTAATTTTTTTAGTATTTTCCTTGATTGCTTACCTTTTTCAAGCACTTCATCATATGACAAACTATAATATTGTTGTTGAAACTTTGCTCTTTTATTCTTTTTAGTCTCATAACAATCAACATCAAGCAGTCTTATTTTAGTATTTTCATTGTTCACAAATGCACTTAAAGTATCACCATCATTTATTTTGATTATAGTTGCAACGAATTCGTGCGCACAAACCATCTGCACATAAAATAAAGCTAAAAATGTAGTTGCAATAAACTTAAACAATGACAAACACC
>DEST01000030.1 GCA_002361365.1 Alphaproteobacteria bacterium UBA3307 | reverse complement strand
TTATAAATAAATTGCAACAACCTTATGAAGGTTCTTCAAATCATTGTTTTTGATAATGATTTTTTCTTCAGGATTCCAACACATGCCATACAGCATACCTTTTTCATCCTCACGAACACTGACAACGGTTGCTTTGCTTTCTGTCTTGTAATAAACAGCAATATCACCGACACTGACGGCATCATGCGGATCAACAAGTAAGACGGAACGAGTCGGTAATAAACTTCCCAATCTTCGTGTGCAGAGATTTAAACCGTAAGCATCTTTTTTGCTGTATAATTGAGAGGGTCTCTGAACTTTTTTTGTTTCTTGAGTGAAATCAACATTGATATCGCCATCATTGCCGGCCGTGCCGTAAACAGAAATCTTCATAGAGTCTTGAGAACTTGAAGAAAAGGCAGAAATCGCGCCACGAGGTGTAGAAAGCAATTTATATTTTGCATCATTTCTCTGAATGATTTCTTCAAGCATACCTTTTTCATCAAGTGTTTTTATAGCTTGGCGGAGAGCCTCAGGCTCCATGCCGATTGCTTTAGAAATATTCTTAAATTCTTTGTCGGAAACTTCACGTTGTCCCATCTCGATTCTGTGGTAGACAGACAATGTCATATCTGCGCTTTCAGCAACCTCAATTAAGGTCAAATTCTTTTCGTTACGAATTTGACGCAAGCCGGCGCCTAATGTTTTCAGACCGCTCTTTTCGTTAATCTTGTTGCGACGTTCTTGCTCTCTGCGCCATGATTGAACAACCTCTTGCTGAGAATTTTGCTCATTAACAAACAAATCTTGCAGCGGGCAATCCAAATACTCTGCTACACGAACAAGTTGCTCCTGATCAACGCGACGGTAACCTTTTTCTATTTTTGAAATAGCCGAGAGAGAGACACCGAGGTGGTCAGCCAATTCTTGCATTGAGCGACCACGCAATCTTCTGTACATTCTAATTTGATTTGGGAAAATAATTTCTTCCATTTTGCACCCCTATAATCTATATAACATTTTGCCTTATAATATTCGTTTTATGACAAAATGCAAGGCAAAAATAATGTTTATATACATAATTTTGTGCAAAATATTCGTATATTGTCTGCAAACAGATTGTTTTACAACACTATTTTAGACGATTGATTTCACGTTGTTTTTCCGCCATACTATCAGATAATGACTGAGCCTGAGAGGCCAAAGAATCATACTGCTGGATTAGCTCAGCACGTGTATCATTGCTTAAACCGCTACTGTTTAATTGACTTTGAATATTTTCCATCTGCCCTAAAACGCCTGAATATTGTGAGACAAACGAATCATATTCCATTTCCAAAGTTTGCAACTCTCTTTCAATACGAAGATTTTCTTGTTCTTGACGTTCGAGTTCTTCCTGCTCTTTTTTAGCGGCTTCATCGTCACTATCGTCATTGTCATCATCGCGGTCATTGCTGTCGTCATCACTTACTTCTGTTTGCGCCGAATTATCACGTTCGTTGCTGTCGTCTTCAAGCTCCGGATTTTGAGCTTCTGTCGGCAAACGTTCTTCAGTTTGCTCCGTTTGACGCAACAAAGTGCGTTGTGCGCGTTGCAAACGTACCAGTTCTTGTTGATTCTCCTCCTGTGACTTTTGTGTGTCTTGCAATTTTTCTTTAAGTTGACGCTCTTTAATTTCTAAATCATATAATTTAGATTCGGCTTTATGCCGTTGCTGCATAATTTCTACATTGCGGCTTTGCGCTTGTTCTTGCTGTTTAATTTGAGTCAGTTCTTGCTCGGCTCTTTGGCGTTCTTGCTGAATTTGGCGGAGTTCTGCTTGCAGTTTCTGCTCGGCCTGAGCTAATTCGGTTTGACCTTTTTCTTGCTTTTTAATCATTGTATTGATAGCTGCAAGTTGATTTTTCATCAATCCTTCCATAGCTTGTCCGGCATGGGTGCGAGCCACGCCTTCGCTTAATCCGGTTTGAGATAACATCGCATTCAGTTTATATACCTCGGAATTTTTATCTTTAAGTAATTTATTATAGCCATCGACACCGACCTTCGGGTCTTTGAGTAATTTCGCACGTAATTTTTGTAATTTGAGTTGAGCCAGATGTTGTTGATAGTCGGCATCACTAAATCCGGCCATAACTTTGGTCGGGTCGAGATTGTTGCCCCAACGGCCGTCAGCGTTTAGCACATCCATATGTGAATTTTTGCTATGTAAATTATCCGAAAAGTTTAAGCGGCTCTGGTATGAATATGAAATTTTGCCGGTTTTTTTATTGTAACGCCGTGTGTAGCTTTCTGTTTTGGTTTGCATTCCATTGCTTTTAGTAATATATATGTTGCCGTTGGCATCAGTCAGAGCATTATTTATCACCATTTGGTTGCCGATAATTTGGGCGTGAATTATTTGAGTACTGCCGTCAGTGTTGGTCTGATTTATGGTAAATGAGCCATCATCATTGATTTTGACATCTCGATTTGCATAAGTGTTATCAAGCTGTTGCCCGCGGCTTTGTAAAACGGTAGAAACCATTGCCGTAGCAGCAACTTCGGGATTTTGAGTACCGTTTTTGATTTGATTGAAGGCAAATTCGTTGATAGTACCGTCTTTGTTGACTAAATAGTCTGATGAAACATTTTGGAATGTTGTTTGCGAACTGACCACATTACCGTTGGTATCCAACTTTTGTTTGGTTTGGGCAAAGGCATCATTAACCGTACGGGTTGTGCCATATTGTTTGGCAGATTTTGTGCGTGATGGTTGTTGCAAACTAAGATTATTGAGTTGTCCGTTACCATCAACCGTAAATGAGCTTTTGCGGTCGGCAGACATATAAGTGGTATTGCCTTCCGAATCAGTTTGGGTATTAAGCTGTTCTTTGCCAATGGTAAGACCGAACAGTTGATGCTTGAGCTGATAAACATCTTTACCTTCGGCATCTTTCAGCACACGACCGTTTTCGTCATAAACCTTAGACATTTTGCGAGTTGTAAGATTGTCTAAATTTACGGTAAAGCGAGTTTTGTAATCCTGAATTTGCCCGTTCTCTCCCATAGTGAACTTGGCTTTGCCGTCGGCTGAAGTATAAACTAAATTGCCGTTAGCATCACGAGTTGCCGTCATTTCTTCATAACCGGTGGTAATTCCGGCTACGCGTTTGCGATAGCGATAAACATCATTACCGTTGGCATCTTTTAGGATATTGCCGTTGGCGTCATACACTTTTTCAAACGCCTTATCGGTAGCAGAACGCTTGTGAACGGATTTTTCTGATGTCCAGACTCCGTTTTCATCTTTGGTAATGGTACGGCTGATATCTCGGCCTAAAAAGCGAATATTCCGCTGATATCCGATGGTTTTACCATCTTTAACAATCTTTTGGCCTTTCGGCAACATTCCGATGGCTCGACCTTTGAGATGATTTATGCCGCTGCGAATCTGGTTGCCAAATAGCGAATTTGCCGCTGAACCGGTAGCTTTTGCGCCCTGCCAAGCTAAACCTGCACCTGCCATACCGGCTGAATTTACGGCTGATTGCAGAGTGCCGCCTACCATACGCCCGATGCCGGCTTTGCCGCCGAGCCCAGGTGATTCGGCAAATTTTTTGGCCATATCTCCGACTTCTTCAAAAAAGGTGTAGCAGAAAAAGACAATTGCCGCAATTTTGAGAAAATTAGGTCCCCACCAAGCTAAACCCTTGTCGCCCCAACCGGTGATAAACACTTCGTGATTAAAGTTGTTGGCATCAGTTATATCCATTCCTATCCAGTCTTTGAGGTGACTGTTGATAATATATACAATAAGCCCCATAAATACAAAGTTGAACATTGCATTCATAAAAAAGTTCCAGACAATTATCATATATTTTTTGGTTATGTTAAATGCATAACAAGCAATAGCACATGGTATCAGCGCGGCCGCAATACACATTTGCAGCATACAATCAATCAAACACCAAGGAAAAGTCAGCAGTATAATCAAACCTGCCAACCACAAAAGCGCACCGGTTGTCCAATATCCGAAATGCGGAAAAATGTTTTGTAAAAAGCTGTAATCATTTCTGGCCAAACACATGGAATAATTGCCTAAGCTCATCATAAAACCGGTAGAATCTTCCAATTTTTTGATATTACACAAAATAGATTTACCCAATTCGCGCGGCAGTCCGCCATCGGCGTTACTGTCAGAATATTTCCCGTCATATCCCATCAGATTGCTTAAATAAGGAGCGTCGGCCGGACAAGTGGAATCCTTGTTAATACTGTTGACAAAGCTTAAACCGGTCTGCATTACGGGATTTAAGGTTAAATCCATTGCCTCATAAACAGTGGCAGCCTTGCTTAAAATCAGCGTAACCAGTGCAACCCGGAAACCCTGATATAAGATACCTTTCAGCATTTCTCCGGTAGATGCTCCCCCGAGGTTTGCTATTTGTTTTAATACATAATAGCACAGCCATACCAAAAATCCTGTTCCGACAATGGTTTTGCAGGATGTGGTCAGCGAATCAACAGCCAATTTGGCAAATGAACTGGCGGCATCAAATAAAGTTCGGAACAAGCCGCAGAAAAAGCAATTTTGAGAATCTAAATATTCAGAGAGTTCGCATTGGCTGTTAATGGCATCTTGAGCTTCTTGAGACAGATTATCGACATTGCTTTGAAAATTGCCGCCACCGGAGCCTGAACCGCCTGAGCTGTATCCGCTCATATCTGTTTCTCCGCCGTTGCCGCTGGAAAATACTCCGGAATTTCCGGCACACGATTTATTGTTGACCGGACATCCGCCGCACAAAGTGTTAATGTTGTCGCAATAAGGCATCAATGTTTTGGATGCGGTGGCACGGGTGCCGCTGCCGGAAAAAATACCATCTTCCAATTCCATGTGCAGATGTATGGCGTAATAACAGCCTTTAGCACATTTTCCGCCCTGATTTGGGTGGTCACATAGCCCGCATGAGCTGTTGCTTTTGCGGTTAGAACCGCCGACAATGCCAATCGGCTCGTTTTTACCGACCGAGCCGCCGGTTTTGGCGTATTTATAGAGATGGCGGTATACTGTATGATATCCACCGGAACCCTTACCGCCGCCGGAGCATTTTTTAGGATAGTTGATTACCATTGTGCGCCCGCCGTCAGAAGATACGCCCGTAAAAGCTATTTCACCGCCGTCTGCTACCGGATATGCTCGGACATTGGTCCACGCGTTTTGGTTCATACCGATATCGGTGCCATAGTGATTTCGACTAGAGCCACGATTGCCGACTGAGTTATAAGAACCGGCTTTATCTACCGGAACGCTGTTAAAGCAACTGTCTTTACTGTTTTGCCCTAAGCATTTTGAACTCAACTGGTTGCTGGCGCTGTTAGCAAAAACTTTGCCGTTCATTTTAGGTTTGCAAGATTGTATTTGACCGCATTGATTTGAACAAGACTGCTGTGTGTCGGCGTGTGCGGAAAAATACGGCATTAACAATCCGAGTAATAATGCACTTATGCCTACATATGTTTTCAGTTTGTTTTTCATCGTATTCTTTCCTTATTTTCAGTTTTCACCCATTTGCCGGTATTTCTCTCTCTCAGCGGCTTCTTGCATCTTTTCTTTAGCTTCATCGCTATAATTTTCCTGATTTATCCACCTGTTCATGTCAAATTTTTCTTTCTTTTTGACGTGACTGCTGTTATCTGCCAAGTTATCTCCAAAGCCTTTTAATACTTTGCCCAGAGTACCGACAGTTTTTTCACCGACCCATTTGGCTCCTTTGCCGACAGTAGTTTGGGCGGCGGTGTGTGCGGTGTCGCTGACACTTTGTGCTGCTTGTCTGATTTTGTCGTCAGCTTTTTGCGGTGCTTTTTCAATGGCATCGGCAAGTTTGTTGGCGGCAGCTTGTCTGCCGGCTTTGACGCTGTTAAGAGCTCTGAATACAACTTGTCCGGTTTTTTTAATAATTACTTTATGGTCGCTTTCACGCAATGCTTCGGCATTATTTGCTAACTTTGCTACCGTACCGATAGGGTCGGCTACGTCTTTAAACGGTTTGGTCAGTGTAGATTCTGATTCAGGTTGTAGTGGAGTCGCCGGTTGAGAAGCAGCCTCTCGCATTTCTCGAATATCGGCTTTTATATTGTCTACCGCTTGATTTACCGCTTCGTGCTTTTGATGCAGCTTTTCTCTGACTGCAGCGGTATTTGTGCGTTCAGGATTACCGCTGATGGCGTGCATAGTGTTAATTGCAGCAGCGCCGGTGGCTGCGACCGTTTGCTTGCCAACTTCTTTTACGCCGGCCCCACCTTTAGCTACAGCAATCTCAGCTATTGCTCCGACAGTATCGGTTGCGGCATTTACTTTGGCGTTAAAGTTAGTTAATTTTTCTTCACGCCAAGCATCATCTTTACCTAAAGCAACACCGGCGTCAATTCCGGCACGGTAAGCCTTTTTAACCGCGGTTCCTCCGGCGTGTATGGCTTGATTGATGCCGGCACCGGCTTCTTGCATCGCGGCGTTGTAATTTTTGACCGGATGCTTGACAACATCTTTGAGTGCACCACCGCCGTGGGCAATAGTTTTTTCGGTGGTATTTCCGATTTTATCGGCATATTTATCTACCATTTGATTAAAACGGCTGACTTGTTCTTGTCGCCAACTTTCACGCAAACCCGGAGTAGGAGCAAAGGCAGTAACATTGTCGTGAATGCTTTTAACGGCATCTCCGACATTATGCACGGCTTTATTGGCGCTTTGCGCCGCTTTTTGCATGGCATTGTTATATACTTCTCGCGGATTTCTGATGGCGTGGGCTGTCTTTTGGGCGGCGGAATTTACTCTGCCCATAACGCGATTATAACCGCCGGTAATACCTTTTTTAAGTTCTTGGCGCCCTTCAGCCGAAGACATTTTTATCAATCCGGAGCCCAGACCGGAAACAGCTCGTCCGGTTTGGTGAGTCGCTACATCTTTGGCATAAGACATTGCCGGTTTAACGGTATTGGCATAAGCCATACCAACGGCTTGAGTCCCCATATGATGCATCGGACTTTCACCGCCGAAAGCGGCATCACTGAAAAATGTATTAAGATAATTGTTGACACTTCCTTGCAGAATTTTAAAACCATACAGCAAAGCAAACAGCACCACAAAAATATGAGAACTGAAAAGAGAAAAGCTTTCCGCTAATTCTTCACTTTTACCATTGGCAATGGCATCCCAAAAAGCTTCTTTGCCACCCTCAAACAAACCTTCTGATATAAGTTTTACGCAATAGGCAACGCCGATTCCCAGCAGCATAAACAACATAGAATTGCGAATAATAATCCCTAAATTTTCGCTGAATTTATTTTTGGTCGGAGGAAATGGCCAAAGAGCTATAGCAATCGGCATAAAAATTATGGCAAAGCCGATTTTAAAGCAAATATCAACAAAATACATACCCAAACACATTGAAATTAAAATTCCGGTAAAATAAATCAAAAATCCGACCAATAAATAGGTTAAATCAGGAATTTTTAAAAAGCAGATTTTTACCCAATCAGAATTGATGCCAAAGCAGGTATAATCTACTTTTACGGCATAACACATCAGGGCGTGTCCAACCATAAGCACCTGACTCATAGAACGATATGTTTTGAGCATAAATCTGTGTATTTCGACTAGAATCTGATTATCAAACATACCGCCGCTGTTTGGTTCCAGACTGGGGGCAGCCAATGCCTGATTAAACAATGTAAACACCATCTGCACACATAAAATGCAAAGTAAAGCAAGGATAAATTTTTTTAAGTATTTTTTCATTATAGTATCTCCTTGTTCCTTCATTGAATAGCGTTTGCCGGATAGAGTTTATCAAACAGGGCTACACCATAGTCCATACCGATTCCGCCTATTGGATTGACATAATATTCAACAATTACCGAATCCGCATATTTTACGCCTAAATAGGCTAGGGACACTTTGAAACCCATAGTCAAAATTTCTTGTATGAGTTTACTTGGGGTAATCGGGTTAAAAGAGCTGACTTGTTGCAAAATATAATACGCCAGCCAGACCATAAAGCCGAGTTTCAGAATCAGTTCACCTAAAGCAATGGCACTCGGCAAAGCACCGGCGGCCGCGCTTAAATATGCGTTGGTTAAAATAACAACCACATTACAATACCAACAGGCTTTGTTTTCTTCTTTACCGGTATCCAGATAGAGCTTAGACATAGCATCAAAGGCACAAAGTTCGCGGTTGTCGTAGCCATTAGGCTTGTCGCGTTTGGCCGGAGAAGAACCGCCTGAGCCACTGCCTCCGCCCGAGCCACTGCCTGAAGGCAGATTGGTTACGCCGGCACTGGTGCTGGCATTTTTACCGACAGCCTTGCCGGTAGAAGGCTCGTTTTCGTCATAGTACACATAGTTGCTGTATTTATTAAATTGTCCTAATTGTTGCCAATAAAAGCGGTGTCCGATAGTATCTTTGAATAATGTATCGCTGACTGTGCCGGCTTTATTGCCTTTGTTATGTGAAGTGTTAAAACTGTTAGCTCCTCCCAGATTTACTTTATTGAGAATAGAACCGTTCATTGCATCTCTTGCCGCTTCCAGACATTTGTTCCAGTTTGCACCGGCACGGCTTCTGCCCCAAGCCATAAGCTCTTCGGAAGTTTTGTTGGCTAAACTGCGCGAGTTTTCAAATTCGTTATTTCCGTATAATATATCGGCCCAAGTTACGGCATATTTTCTTTTTTGATTATCGTATCGGGTTTTAATAACCGCGGCAACCAACCGCTCCGGAGATCTGTTGGTATTATTGTTGCGTCCGCTGGTTTCCATCGCAATGGTGGCGGCAATGCGGAGCTGAATAAAATCTGATGACGCAGCCAAACCCGGCTCCGGTATCAATAGCGGAACAAAAGCAGTGCAAAGTGTGAAAAATGTGAGAATTTTTTTCAACATCATTCTTCTCCTCCTGCTTCTGCCGCGCCTTCTGCGGCCGGTGCATTGTTTTGATTTTGTTTTTCCCGACCGGCAAGTTGATTCATACGTTGTTTGACCTGATTAACTTTGGCCTGAGCTTTTTGTACCTTTTCTATCATGGTACGAACGCGTTTAGAGTGTGCTGCCGCGGCTTGTAAAACACTGCTTGCCCCCATTGAGGCTAAAAGCAACAGTCCGTTCCCCAAAGTACCAAGTATGGCAGTTGCGTTTTTGTTGGCGCGAGCCTCTCCGCCTCCGCCGGTGATGCTTTCGGATAGGCTCACGGCTAAGCCGGCAGCTTTAATAACCACAAATCCCATAAACACCAGAGAAAGCGAAATCAGGTTGAAGTTTTCATATGTGTTTTTACTGCCAAAATCGCCGATATCAGGATTATTGAACATACTTTCCATAGCATAAACCGTCATACCGATAAGCATCGCCAAGCATAGTAGAATTGCGGCTGAATTTAATATTACCTGAAAACCGACGGTTGTCCATTTACGAGTTTGCTCAAACGGGAAAAACAGTATTAAAAACGGCATCATAACAATCATCATCGTAAAGCGGAAAATGCTGTCTATCAAATATAAGGCAAATCCCCATTTGACAATGGTGAAAGATAAAAAGAGGAAAATTGCAACTATAAATGCGAATATATTACCTGATTTCATCATCAGCATAGAAATGGAATAGCCGACATTTAAACGGTCGCTGATGGCACAAGCCATACAGCCCATCATATTTGCCGGTTCCGGCGGAAATTCTTCTCCGCTCCATTTGATGTTGCCGGTGCTGGCTAAAATACATCCGGAATCCGACATTTTGTGCGTTATCGGTTCAGTCAGAGTGCCGCCGATATCGGTGGCAACATCGCCGGTAATAACAATTTCCGTAGTATTAGCGCCGGGTTGATTACCTAAAAGTTGCAAAACGGTAGAGGCAAATTCAAGCAAAGTCAGATAAACCGGCAAAACAAAGGTATTGACCGTGTAGTATATATTGTCGGTGGAAGAAGCTAAAATCCCGCAAGCCGCACACAAAGTGGCCTTTTGCAAAACTTTGGTCCAAAACTCACCCAAAGATTCCGGAACAGTAGCGGAAACGTGGCGCAAAATTTGGTACGCCATCCAAATCGAAAATACTAAAATCAATAAAGAAAGCAAATCTTCCGAAGTCAGCTCGTTATACACATTGGCGGCCATTTTGCCAAGTCCGCCGTACATAGTATTGAGTAAGCTGGCCTGAATGCAATCGCGTTGCGCTTCAATGGTTTGCGCTTTATCGTCTCCCGGACCGAGAGTTGCCTCATCGGAGTCTGAACCGCACGCCGCAAGCATAAATATCATACAAAATACAATGCATAATATTTTCAGTATTCTCCAGATATTTATGTCTGTCCAGTGTTTCATTTTGAGTCCTATCGTTACAGTGCTTATTTTAGCGTTTTTTTATCCTTTTTACAAGTATGTTGTGGTTTTATTCGGTAGACGGTTCCGGCGGAGTTGCTTGCGGTTCCGGCTGATTTGGCAATGGTTGCGGTGTTATCGGCCGATTCTGTTCTTGATTAGAACCTTGCGGTTTTACACCGGTACCGGCATTTTTGTTTTGATATTTACCAAGTCCGACGGCACGACCGGCTTTAGACCAACCTGCTCCCCACGCTTTTTTAACACCGTCACGAGCCTTAATAGCAGTTTGTATCGGTGCTGATTGCTTTATGCGATTACCAACAGCTTGAGCTGCCGGTTTTCCGGCAAGGTTCCAAGAGCCTTTAGCTCCGCTGACGGCAGCAGAGGCCGCCAGACCGCCTAATTTGGCACCGGCTTTCATACCGGAACCGGAAGAAAATTGACTGGCTATACCCTCAATATTGCCGATAAGTTTCATAGCAAAAATACCGCACGCCACCAACATCAAAATATTCATTCCTTCAAGAGAAGTTATATTTTTCAATTTTTCTCCGTCATTGGCGTTGATGGCGGCAATCAGTGAATCGAGAGTCGCTCCGCTCGGCGGATTGAGTGCTGCTTGCATAATCTTTGAAGCCAACAGCATTAAAACTCCGGCTAATGCATATACAAAAAACGAGTTCATCAGCATTCTGATGCCTTTGGAGGTATATTGCTGCGTCATCTTAATCGGCCAACAAGCTATCAACAGCGGAACTAATGCTCCAAGCATACCAAGCTGGACCGTAGCATCTATCAAATAAAATGAAAAAGCCAACCAAATTAAAACTCCGAAAAACAGCATAATCAAGCCGCAAAGCAATAATTTGCCGCTGAACATAGTTATGGAATGGCAAATCATTCCCATACCGACAGCCGGCATTGTTGAGGCGGTTTCCGTAAAGGCACGAATAGTGCACATTATACTATTAAACAGCTCAGGGGCAAATTCTTGCGAGCTGATTGAGCCAAGTTCGCCGTTGCAAGTGACACCGGTGCCGCCGCCGGATTTTGCTAACTCCAATCCCATATCCAATCCGCCTTGTATCACGGGAGAAATGAACATATGATATATGTATGTCGAATTACTTAATAAGCCGATTGTTATACCGAATTTTAAGCATAAAACAAGCACATTTTTAATCAGTGCGCTTGGCTTGAATACACCGACTGACGATACGGCTTTCAATACCTCTACGGCGAGTAAAACCAAGAAAAACAAACCAACCATTTTGCTGAGAGGTGCCGCGGCAATTTCCCACGCAATATGTGCAACGTCGGCGTTGGTGTTTAATATTACTTCAAAAATATGGCACAAAGGACAACGATTTAGCATATTCACATAGGCAGTGATGGGTTTGCACATACCTGTCTGGCCTTCAACTTCTTCAGTGTTCGGGTCAACTGTATGGCAATTGGGGTCGCGTCCTTCTTCATTGCAGGTGCATTGAGAAAGGCTGTTGTCTGAAGTGTTGTTTAAGGCACTTTCACATTGTTTTATGGCGTCTTCAAAATTGTTGAGTAAAGGACCTATATTGTTGAGCTTGTTTTTACATTCTTTATTGTTGTCGTCTATTTGTGCTTTTCCCCACTGAATACCGCGGTATTGATACATATCCGGATTGTTGATATCGGCTCCGGCTTGAGAGGCAAGATTTAAAATGTCTTTAGAAGGCAAAATCGGCTGAGCAGACAAAGACGAATCACAATTGTTTATAAAGTCGCCCGCGGCAGAATTATATGCCGCCGCCGTATCTGTTGTTTTGGCACAAGCAGTTTTGGCTTGTGATTGTAAGGCTTTGCGAGCATCATCTATTTGTTCCGGAGTGCAATTGGAAGTTTGCGCTAAGGCATTATGCGCAGCAAAACACAGGCACATCATAAAAATGAAGAATAAATTTCGCAATTTAATTTTCATCAATATTCTCCTTGTGCAATGCGGCATGCGAATCGGTTGTTTGCGGTTTGAAACCGATAATCAGACCGGCAGCGGCAATAACCAGAATAAGTATTCCCAGAGCAGTATAATGAAAAGCCGATGTTTTTATAATATTGAGTAAACCGGAATTCAAAAAAATGAAAATCAGGATTAAGAGAAATAATGTTATCAATGCCTTTTTCATCTTTTGCTCCTTTCTCAATTATCAGGTTTAAAACTGTTGGTTATTTCGCGATTCTCATTGGCATTTGCATCACGTCCTTTGTCTGCCATATTAGCCTTAGCTCCTATACCTAACTTACCGATTGTGTTTTGAGCTTTATTTTTGATTGCGGTTTTTTTAGCAGAGGCCCAACCTTTGAGACCGGAATGTTCGGCCGCCGAACCGACAGCAGATTTTGAGCCTTTCCAAAGAAGACCGGCAGCCCCTCCAAGATGGCGCTTTCCATCTTGTCCTTTTTTTAGGGCATTTTTGCCGATTGCCAGATTGGTGGCGGTGCTGGTAACCATTCCGCCGATTTGCGCCCCGACTGAAGATTGTACGCCGCCGGCAAATTTATTGGCTAATCTGTCTGCTTCTTTAGTTAGCTTTAAACACATCATAGCACAAGCCACAATCATCAAGACGGATAAACCTGCAATATCCATAACCTTATCAAGTGTTTCAACATTGTCTCCGTTAACCAATTTTAAAAAGTCATCCATAGGCATACCGCCGGAAAGCGATTGAGTGGCAATTCCGGCAATAGCGGTCATTATGACACTCATCGTCATAAAGCTAAAAAATACGTTCAAAAACATATTCCACCCGACTTTAGTATAATTGCTGGTTTGTTTGAACGGCCAACAGGCAACAAAGAAACTCATAAGCGCACAGGTGAATCCTAGTGAAACCGCACAGTCAAGTAAATAGAATCCTACGGCAAGCCATATCAGCAAGCCGAAAATGTATAGTATGCAACCTTCCACAAACATAGTAAGGCGTGGTACGAATCCTAAGTGATACCATGGTAAATTATCAAACGAACGACATATCAATGCGCGACCGACAGCCGGTACCAATGCTGCTTGTTCGCTGAATAAGTCAGAAGCTCCGGTTAAATCTTGCATTATTTTTGCATCCAAATATTCGTTTGATTGATCAAAATGTGAGGCATATTGCGCACCCTTGGCCTGAGCTCCGGAGCAGTAAGAACCGCACATCGACATTGAAAATTCAACGCTTCCCATTAAAATAGGTTTAAGTGCTTTGTCATATAAAAATTGCGGATTTTGTAAAATCAAAACAGCAAGCGCAACCTTAAAACCTTGTAATAAAAGAGTTGTAAGGTACTTGCTGATTTTTTGAGCTTCCGGTGAAGCAATAGTGATTAGAGTTTGGTAGCCGATAAATATCAATAAAGCCAACCCGAGAAGTTTAATTAAATCTTGACTTATAGTTCCAAAAGAGCCTTTGGCAACATCTTGCGCCGCTCGTAAAATGGTGGCAAACAAATCACAAGTAAAGCATTTATCTGTCAATTCTGCCTGATATCCGGTAACGGTTTTGCAGGTTGAGCCATCAATATACTCTTCAGCCGGTGTCGAATTATTGACGCAAGTATACTGCCCGTTATCATTCATACAATTTTCGGTAGAAGGCTGATTTGCCGGTTCTTCGGCAGAAGCAAAAGGAATCCGCAACATTACAAATGTTAGGAAGAATAAAAATATCAGATAAAACAACTGCCTAAAGTTCATTGCAAAATCCTTATTTATACACTGCTCATAATACGCAGTATAACACAATTTTTTCAAATATTATATGACAGATTTGTTAAATTTTTGTAATTATTTAGTTTTGTCTGCAGACTGTGTTTTCTTTGGACTCAGTTTTGAAGACAGTGATTTGTTAGGCGTAACATTTTTGTTGGGAAATTTACCAAATTGGATATAATCACGACACGCCTGTAGCAATTCTATGCTTTTAAGCGGTTGCAAGTAGCTGTTTTCTATTGTTTTTATAGTTTGAGCATACGATTCTTCGCTGGGCGGAGTCGTAAAAGAAACGCTTTCAAAATGCGATAAAAATTTTTTAGCAATGTCGTGTGCGGAAAGCGGAGCAAATATAATACCGTGTTCAATGTCATATGGCAATCGTGCAACAGAGGCGGCTTTTGGGGTTGAAATATCCTCAAGCATCGGTCCGAATATAAACCGAAAAAACGAAATTTTAGCCAATAATTCGGTTAAATCACTACCGGAATTAAGCGGATTGATGTCAAGTACGCGTGCAATATTATAGTGTCGGTAATTGTTGCTGCGGTTCAGTAATTTGCGTGTAATTAAACAGCTTGAACCAACATTTATTATGTATAATTTTCCTTTTATTTCAATATTTTGTAAAAACAGAGAGAGCATCGTCGCGTGGTATGATGTGCCTCGTCGTAAAGAAGGATATCCGATGGCTATAACATTCATTTTTAATGATTTCAAGGATTCGGCAATATATTTAACAGAGCGCTTGTTGCTGGCGAATCCGTGTAGAATGATAACTGTATCATCAAACAAGTCATCAAGCTCGTAAGCCTCTATATATTTTAAAAGTGTTTCTTTGCATTGTTCAAACGAACCAGAATGGCGACGAATATTCAACGGATCCAGAAGTCTGCAACGCTGTGTAAAGATATTGCGCTGAATTACCCAGTCTTGGTAATTAAAAATGTCTTCCCACATAAAATTGCCGCCAAATGTAAAAAATGTAAACTTCATATTTTAAGCCTCCGAATCTAAGACGAATCTTGCCGAAAAATAATTAAAAAATACTTAACTTTCTGATTTTTGATACTTTTTATAAAATAAAGCTTTACGGATTAGTAGAACATCGAGAAAATAATCTGATTGCATTAAGTATAAACAGATAATTGCTATATAAATTTTTTCAATTAAATAATTGAGTAAAAACAATAGATTAAAATAAATATTCAAAAAAAATCAAAAAAAAATGAAAAAATGTGTTGACAAGAGAGAATGAATATCATATAAGACCAATCACCGGCCGCGAGATGGCAAGATTGAGCGGAAGGGCGGTTGCGGAAGCACGAGAGCGGAGCTTTTAAGTGATGATGTTCTCAAGTTGGCAATGAGTTGTCAAGAGAGTGAGTGCGAAGCCGCGCCGAAAGTTATAAGACATCGTGAATATAGTGAAAAAAGAGGATATGCGGACGGTATATCGCGAAGATATAAAGTCTAGTATATCGAGATAAAGGAACCAAGAAAATTCTTTATGAGTAGAATAATAGACAGGATGGAACAATCATCAATTAACATGAGAGTTTGATCCTGGCTCAGAACGAACGCTGGCGG
>DEST01000111.1 GCA_002361365.1 Alphaproteobacteria bacterium UBA3307 | reverse complement strand
GCAACTGATTTGTAATCAGTGGGTCGGGAGTTCAAGTCTCTCTGTCGGCACCATTTTAAGGCCCTACTTTTGTGGGGTTCTTTTTTTATGATAATAAAATGTATTACAAATATAACGAAACAGAACACATAATCATCAATTTTGTGATTTTGCTTTTCAGTGTTTTTTGCTTAAATAATCTCCGGGCATAGAAATTCCGCGTAAAGCAGCAATTTTAGCCGCTATATTTTGTTTATGAGAGGCTATTGTTTCCGCACTGGGATTTGATGTTGCATACTGCGGCACTTTATACGTATTTGCATTGTTTCGATAAGCTTGCGTTTGTGGCTGATATGCCGGCTCCGGATGCGCGGAAATTGTGCTGGCAAATGCGTCGGCCAAAGAAGTATCGGTTAATGAATCTGTTATACTTTCATAAGTTTCCGGTGTATCAGTAAACACATCATCGCTCTGCAAATACGCCAACTTACGTTTTGCGGCAATATCCAACGGTTCGTTTTGCGCACGCAATATTTGCTTTAATTCTTCTTTATCCATTGTCTTGTTCCAAAATTATTTCTCCGGTTTTGCTTAAAATCAGGCTATCCAGAACCCAACGATTTATCAATACGATTTTTTCGTCTTCTACATCCATAGCCCGAGCACAATCGATAACAACATCAAGTTCTTTGTCATCTAAATCATTATCTATGTTTGCTAACACGCACATTTCTTTAACCAATTGCAATGCGTGTTGCCGGTTGGTAATTTTTTTTGCCTCTGTCGCACAATTTATTTTCGGCTGCTTGATAATATCTACAACTGTCCGATTATCTATTCCGTAACGAGCTGCAATATTTTTCAAAAAACCGATTTCATCCTCGTCTATTTTGCCGTCCGCACGCACCAAGCAGCAAAATATTTTCAAAAATATGATTTTTTCATCATACGAAAGTGCGGTAATATAATCAGAATCCATCATTTCAATCTCCTATTGTTTAAGATAGTATAATTAAAAAATCTTAATTTCATCTTAAATCTCATCAAACAAATCCGGCTCACATTTGTCTTCAAGCAAAAGTTCCATTGCTTTTTTGACAACAGCATAATTTACGGCGCTTTGACGAGCTAAAGAAATTTTATCAATTTCTTCGACCAAAGATTCTATATAGGCAAAAGAGCGTTGTGCGTTGGTCAGCATATATTTCAAAATCTCAGCAGAAATTGTGATTTGCCGGTCATTAAATAATTTTACAATTAACATTTGTAACATCAAATCATCCGGTTCATAAATTGCGGTACGCGGTAACATATTGAGTCGCGTTTGCAAATCTTTCAACCTAAAATTCATTTTGTTGGGCGCGGTTTGTGCTGTCCACAACATATATTTGCCGCTGACATTAAATAGATTAAACAAATGAAATAACGCTTCATTATTATTGTTCGGCATAACATTTTCAATCACAATCGCGGCATTTTCTGTTGCCAGCCTTTTGACGTTGCGCATATTTACTGCCGCTGCATCAATAATTTTCACGGCAACCGGTTTAGTTGAAGCAGTCTTCACCTTATCAGCAAATAAATGTGCCAAATGCGACTTTCCGCATCCTTTAGGCCCATAAATAAACAATCCAGAACCAAACCACTGCGGCCACGAATCTATTAACCTGAAGGCGGCTTCATTACATTCCGAAACCATAAAATCATCTCGTCCCATATCGTTTCTGTGTGTAAATTCAAGCGGTAATTGTTGTTGTGTTTGCAAATCATCTGTCATTAGCCAACACTGCCTTTACTTTTTTGTTTAAGTCATCTAAGCCGTATGGTTTGGCAATAAAATAAAAATCTTGCGAACCGGCCAGCTCTTTGCGCGCAATTTCTTCCGAATATCCTGAAGCTAAAATAATTTTGGTTTCAGGCGATTTTTCGTGTATAATAGTAGCCAACTCAGCTCCACTCATTCCCGGCATACGCATATCGGTTACCACCAAATCGAAATGTTCTCCAGTTTCAATATGTTCCAAAGCGTTTTCTGCTGAAATACAATCCGTCACATCATAACCCTTTTGTTTAAGTCCGCGTGCCCCGACAATACGGACGGCATCTTCATCATCAACAAACAAAATTTTAATTTCTCCCGGATTACGCAAAATTGCACGCTGACTGTCAAATTCGGCAATATTTAATCCTAAAATAACTTTTTGCGAGGACGAATCGGCATAATGCGGTAAGATGGTTGTCATTGCTGCTTTTCCGGATTTATCCAAAATTATCTCCGGTTTAGGCTCTTCTATTACCTGAACGCTATCCGGAGTTTCATATGACGGCAAATAAATTTCGAACGTTGTTCCTTTTCCGACTTCACTATGTACTTTCATAAATCCGGACATTTGACGTACAATACTTTCCACCATTGCCAAGCCCAATCCGGTGCCGGAATTGAGAATATTTTTTTTGGTAGAAAAGAAAGGTTCAAAAATACGTTCCAAATTTTCCGGCGGAATACCGCATCCCGTATCACTTACGCTGAGTACCACAAAATCTCCGGCTTTTATGGTTTCTCCCCGATACGGATATGGTTTATTTAAGCGTTCGGCTCGTGCGCTCAGTGTCAGATTTCCCTCACCGTTCATGGCATCTCGCGCATTGATGGCTAAATTAAGCAACACTTGAGAGAGTTGTACCGTATCCACCCGGATATATCCCAAATCTGCACCATAATTAACACTGAGTTTTATTTTTTCTCCCAAAATACGCGCAATTAAATGATCATTTTCCGTAAATGCCTCGGTTGCTTCAATTATTTTGGGATTCAGCGGTTGGCGACGAGAGATGGTCAACAATTGCCTTGCCACACCGATAGCGGTTGTAACGTTATTTTTCATCTCAATTAAATCCGCAAACGATGGGTCTCCGATACCATGACGCCTAATCAATAAATCACAATAACCGATAACCGCCGTCAGCATATTATTAAAGTCGTGCGCCACCATTCCGACCAATTGTCCGAAAGATTGCATTTTTTGTGCTTGCGCCACCTGCATTTCCAAACTGCGGCGATTGGTAGTATCTTGCACGTAGATAATATTGGCGACAGCGTTCTCCGCAATTTCCTCCTGAGGCAATAACGGAATTGTAGAAATTCGCACATTGCGCTCATCTGTTCCGCCTGAGATTGTAGAATCAAATGCCGCGACATTTCCTGTTGATGCTGTTTCCTCCAGCGAATCGTATATCTTTTGTATGGCATCTTTGGTAAAATAAGCACCGACAAATTGCCCCACTATTTCCTGACGGCGACGCATCAGCAAATCTTCAATATACTTGTTAGCCTCAACAATTTTTTGACGATTATCCGTTAAAATAACCCCAACCGGCATTGTGTCAAAAAGCTGTTCAAAACGTTCGACAACAATATTCAAGCGCCGGCGCAAATCAGCATCATTAGGTAAATTCCAAACCACAACACCGCGAGTTCTAAGTTCATTATCATTAACTCGTACATTACGTTGTCTGACAAATCCTTCAACCACACCGTCAGGAGTTTTAAAGGTCAGCATATCATCGTAGTTACCACTGGCAGAATGCAATACTTCCGGCTTATAGGCTACAAAATCATCTATTTTTTTGCCGATGGCATCATTTTTATCGGTATGCAATTTTTCCGCCAAAACATTGTTGATATATTCTATTTTACCGCTCCGGTCGCAAGTGTATAGCCCGACCGGCAAATAATCTAAAAAATGATGCAATGATGACATTTCGCTCTGAAAAACCGCGTCCATATTTTTATATGCCGTAATATTTTCAACTGTCCAAAAAATATAACTTTCTTTGCGAATTTTTTGCAAGGAAAATTCATTTTCAAAAATATCGGCTTTGTTTAAATATATAGGTTTAACGCTGATTTTCAGCCATTCTTCAGCCACAAAAACGCTATTTTGATTAGGATTCAACGAAAGTTCAACTGTTGCCGGTTGCAATTTATTTACTGCCGAGGTTAATTTTTGCAAATCCATTTTATTGGCCGGCAAGTCAATAATATTCTGTTCCAAAAATTTCAAAATCGGCATATTTTGAAAATATTCCGTCGCGGCACGATTTATCAGAATTGCTTCTCCGGTGGAATTATCTACACGATAATATTTGTTTTTGTCATTCAAAATCTCAGCAGAAAGCGCTCCAAAACCGATAGCGGTTTCACTGACTTGCAAAATGCGAATCGTTATCAAAATACACATCACGTTCCACACCACTGTCGAAACAATGATATAAAACGAATATTCCGGATAAATAAAAAGGGCAAACAAGCTCAAAGACATAAACATAATCGCATAGGCCAACAAGAGCAAATTACGCTCAAGTTGTCGGTCCGGACGTTTTCTGTTTATATCTCTTAGCATTGTTATGTATCTCCGCCGGATTAAGTCAGCAAGTCAGCCTTCGTTTTACCGGTTCGTTCGGTAATTTCCGCAATTGTACGAGAAACATCAGCCAAAGTTTCGAGCATTTTTTCAGCATTTTCATCAAAATTTTGCGTTTCATAACGTTCCAGATAAACTCTTAGTGTTGCTCCGACGCTACCGGTACCGGAAAGCCGAAACACGATACGCGACTTGTCTGTAAAATATATCATAAGTCCGTTTTTGGTTGAACTTCCGTCTACCGGATCATTATAGATAAACGGATATGCATCGCTGACCGTATATGCGCCGAAAGTTTTGCCCTTTAACGACGGCAAACGTTCTTCCAAATCTATCATCAGTTTGTTGGCAACTTCCGCATCGGCAATTTCATAGTCATTGCGCATATAATAACTGCGGCCGTATTTCTGCCAATGTTCGTGTGCAATTTCGGATACGGATTTTCCGGTTACGGCAATAATATTTAGCCAAAACAGAACCGCCCAAATACCGTCTTTTTCGCGGATATGGCTGGAACCTGTACCAAAACTCTCCTCACCGCAGAAAGTTATGCGCTTACTGTCCATAAGGTTGCAAAAATATTTCCAACCGGTAGGCACTTCATAATAGCCGATGCCGAGAGCTTCTGCCACACGCTTGACCGCAGTTGAGGTTGCTGCCGATTTAGCTACACCGTAAATGCCGTTTTTATAAGCCGGAATCAGCTTGTAATTATCGGTCAAAATGGCTAAACTATCGCTTGGAGTTACAAAGAATCTTTTACCCAAAATCATATTGCGGTCACCGTCGCCGTCATTAGCAGCCCCGAAATCAGGTGCATTATCCGACCACATTAAATCAACCAAATCTTTGGCATAAATCAAGTTCGGGTCCGGATGCAAACCGCCGAAATCTTCCATCGGCACATAATTTACCACCGAGCCTTTCGGCGCGCCCAAAATTTCTTCAAATATTTTCAGCGCATACGGACCGGTAACGGCATTCATAGCATCAAAACGCATGGTAAAGCCGTTGGCAAACAACTTGCGAATCGCCGCAAAGTCAAAGATATTCTGCATCATCTCGATATAATCTTTGAGTGAATCTATAACCTCAATTTCCATATCGCCGAGTTTTTTTGTGCCTATTTGACTTAAATCAACATCCGGAGCATCTAAAATAGAATATTGAGTGATTTTTTTGGTGTTCTCATAAATTTTATCACTCAACGAAGTCGGGCATTGTCCACCACTGGCAACAGCATATTTTATGCCGAAATCACCATTCTCCCCTCCAGGATTATGCGAAGCCGTCAACACAAAACCACCATCTGCTTTATTTTTGAGCAAAACGCGTGAAGCCGTTGGGGTTGAAATATATCCGTTCTGACCGACAATCATTTTTTTCATACCGGCTGCCGCCGCCATTTTCATAATTTTTTGAATGGCAATTTTATTATAAAAACGACCGTCTCCCCCCAAAATAAAGGTTTGTCCTTTTACGCCGCCGATTGCATCAAAAATACTCTGCACAAAGTTCTCCACATAATTTTCCTGCATGGCAACCTTTGATTTGCGGCGCAAACCGGCAGTTCCCATCTTTTGATCGGTATATGGTGTTGTTTGCACTGTTCTTTGCATATTCATACCCCTTTCTGTTTAAATAAATACATTTGCTATATATGTAACATTAAAAAGCTTACAAGGTAAAGTTTTTTTATTTATTTTAGGCACAATTTTTGCATCAACCATATAATTGTCGGCGCAAAAATAAAAAACGCTCGGCAGATTACCGAACGTTTTTCATTACATAAATCAAGACGGCTTTTTCTTATAGCGATCCCGATACATTTTAGCAATTTTACGCATTTTATGATATGCTTTTTCGCCTGTCTCCGGAAACGTATATGTTGCCCACGCACAAAAATACGGCGTGGTATTCTTGCGTTCCAATGCCGGCAACAACAGCTTTTGCACAAACTCGTTACGGTCAGTATTTTCTGCATCACACGCAATTGTTCGCACAATAAACTGATGTTCTTCCATTGTCGGAGCTGCCGTACCCCAAAATTTTCCAACCTGACGCTCTAACTTATACAACGGACGACGCAAGCACGAAATCTCATACGCATACTTCAGTTGAGGAAAACGCTGCAATATTATTTGCACCACCCCTTCCGACAAAATAAAGCTGTGAAAAAACAGAGTTTGCAATGATTTCATACTTCCTTGATCTGCCAAAATGCGTAAAGCAGGTGCCCACAACAAATTGCGTTCCAAAGTGCAATTTTCCACCATTGCCGTGATCAATTCCTCATCATTCAGTGCCAACAGTGCCAACTGAATATCCGGTCCTTCCATCTTGGGACCTTGGGCAAATTGCAAATATTGCAAGAGCGCACGTTTGAAAGAATCAAACTTAAACGACGGAGAGGATATTGCTTCTTCTCGACACAAAGAAATCAAGCGCTGTTCGTACTTTGCCGGCAAGGAATAATCGCGCACATATGCACAAATTTTAGACGCTTGTCCTAAATCAAACAATGTTTTCAACGCCGGTTCTCGCAAAGCAGAAGGAAAACCATAGCCGACGGACACAGGCATAAGTGTCACCAGATAATGCTGTTCCTCTTCCGTTTGTCGTCTGCTACGTGAGATACTTTGCAAATACAACCATTTCAGCTCATAGCTACCGTCATATATGCGTTGCAATCGTTCATGATCTGGCGTGTTGCGAGCAAAATATGTCTGCAAAACTTTTGCGGCTAGTTTGCTTTTTCCGGTTGTCGAGTAGACTGCACACAAAGTGCAAAAATCCGACAGAGGTAAGGTGCTAAATCGCGCCTTATACCATAAATACAGATACTTAATAATGTTCATAAGCTATATTTTTGATGAATAATTTTTTTGTGTTTCTTTTGTAGCATTTTTTTGTGTATTTGTCAATATCATTTCTGCTGATATTCTTCTTTTCGTTGTTCGTCATTTTCTGACGACGATATTACGTCTTCCCTTAGCGGCCACTCTTGTTTTTTGAAAAATTGTTTGCGCTCACGGCGGCTCATTGACCAAATATTGCCCAGTCCGTTAATCGGCTGAACCGTATAAAGTGATTCAAAATTAAAATCGCGTGAGAAAAAAATCGAGGTAGTCTTAGTATAATTATTCATCGGGCAAAAACCATAAAAATCAACTTGCAGCAAATTTGCCGCTCGCAGACTTTTTACGGCATTAGCATATTCTAAACTGGTATTGATGCGATCACTGTCATCCAAAATAATCATTCCGCCTTTTTCCAACGCTTTAACGGCGCAAGCGGCACATTCAGCTCGGCGTTTACCGTCTATCACAATCACATCATATTTTTCGTTGTCGGCAAAAATAGTATCTTCATAGCCTTGTTTTTCGTCACAATAGCGCATTTGCCAATTCGGTGCAGAGAATTCTCCGGCAAATTTTTCAAACCACTCCGGTTTATCTTCAATACTCACCACTTTTTGCGCACGTTTTGCCCAATACATTGAAGAATAACCGGTACCGTATTCAAACACTTTTTTAGTACTATAATCAAATTGCGAAAGATATTCAATTGCCGGATATGTATACCACGGAATCGGATTGCCGTCACGGTCGACGCAGACTTTTTCATTCATACTGCGCTCAATCGCAAAATCCTTGCGCCACATTTCAATAAACTGCTGAAACCTTTCACTATACATCGTGCTTCCTCTTTTTTTACATACGTGTTATAGCAAGATTTTTTGCGTTTGTATAGATTATTTATTGATTTTTAATTCAAAAAAAACTATATTTGTTGCAGAAACATTTTTTAAGGAGAGTAAAATGGATATCAAGCAATATCAACACGAATCTGCTGTTGAAACTTATGGCGCGCAAGAAATTGATCAAGGCTTGCGTCAATATATGATTAATGTGTTTAATTATATGGGAGCTGGATTGCTGTTGACCGCAGCAGTTGCATATTTGTTTGCCGCAACACCGGCGTTGTTCGGATTGTTATATAATCCGGCCACACAAAATATGACGGGACTCGGTTGGCTTGTAATGTTTGCTCCGCTGATTATGATTTTTGCGTTTAATTATATGGCGGCAAACAAAAGTTTGAGCGCCACCAAAACAATGTTTTGGTTGTTTTCTGCCGTAATGGGGGCATCTCTCTCGTGGGTATGCATTGCCTATACAGGGCATAGCATTACACGCGTGTTCTTGATTTCTGCCGGAACATTTGGTGCACTCAGCCTTTATGGATATACGACCAATCGTGATTTGAGCGGTTGGCGCAGCTTTTTGCTGATGGGCTTGTTTGGACTGATTATCGCCAGCATTGTCAATATTTTTATGCAAAGCTCGGCACTTTATTGGGCTTTATCATATATCGGAGTTGCAATTTTTGTAGGGCTGACAGCTTATGATGCGCAACGTATCAAACAAATGTATTATTATGG
>DEST01000110.1 GCA_002361365.1 Alphaproteobacteria bacterium UBA3307 | reverse complement strand
TGGTGGATTTTCCGGCGCCGTTCGGACCGAGAAGGCCAAAAATTTCACCGCGTTTGATGTTAAAAGATATATCTTGCGCTGCTATGAAATTGCCGTATATTTTAGTCAGTTTCTCTGCTCGAATAACTGTTTCGGAAATGTTTTGCAAATTTATTTGTTCGGCAATTTGTGAAGGTTGCATCAGTGCTCCGCCCAACATATCAATAACTGCATCTTCAAAACGCGGTATATCCGGTTGTAATACGGTTTTAAGCATTTTTTTTGCAATATTCGGTTTAAGTACGATGTGCACATTTTGTCCGGATATGACGGCATCGGTTAAAGGTGCATTTTCTTGCATAAAATACCGGAGTAAACGGCGTGGAGAAACTGTTATATCAACCGTTTTAAAAACACGGTCGGAAATTTGTGTGGTAAGTTCTTTCGGGTTGCCGTTAAAAATGAGTTTGCCGCTGTTTAAGAGAAGCACGCGGTCAAATTTTTCCGCCTCATCAAGATACGAAGTCGACCACAGGACGGTAATACCTTTATCACGCAGGCTGTATACCATCTTCATCAGTTCTTGTCGGGAAATAGGGTCTACACCGACCCCGGGTTCATCCAGCAGTAAAAATTGCGGATTACCGAGTAATGTACAACCTAAGCCGAGCTTTTGTTTCATACCTCCGGAAAGTCTGCCCGCCAACCGTTTGGTAAACGATGATAAACCGGTGAATTTCAAAAGCCACGCAAATTGTGTTTCTCTTTCTTGCGATGTAAGTTCTTTTAAATCGGCGTAGAGGTTCATATTTTCTTCTATGCTCAAGTCTTCATACAGACCGAATTTTTGTGGCATATAACCGATAATTTGGTGTAATTTATGAGCTTGTTTTACCGGATTTAAGCTCAAGACGGATATTATACCATTTGTCGGCACAAGCAAACCTAGCAATAAACGGATAAGAGTGGTTTTACCGGCACCGTCAGGCCCGACCAAACCGATGACCTCCCCTTTAGGCAGTTGTAACGAAAGGTCGTCAATCGCGGTAATGTCCGGATTTTTGAAAATCTTAGTTAAATGCTCTATTTCAACAACATAATCCATTTATTCCGCCAATTTTATAGTAACAGGCATACCTTGTTTCAAAAAATCATCAGCATCATCAATTACGATACGTAAACGATATACCAAATCTGTGCGCAGACTGGCTGTTTCTATACTTTTGGGTGTAAATTCCGCGGTTGAAGATATAAAACCGATATGTCCGTTATAAATTTTATTACTTGAATCTGTATAAATTTCAACAGGTGTCCCGAGTTTGATACGGCCGAGTTCGGTTTCTTTTATGTAAGCACGCGCCCACATCTTATTACTAAGCGAAATGGTATAAACCGGAACACCGACAGAAATCATTGTTCCCGGTTCCAAAATGCGGATTAAAACCACTCCATCGGCAGGTGCTTTGAGAATGGTATCATCAAGTGCGGTTTGTGCTACATCGACGCTTGATTTGGCGTATTCCATATCAGCAGCGGCAATTTCTTCATTTGCCTGTGCATTATCGCAATCTTGCTGTGAGGCATTTTGTGTTTTACACAGGGCTTGTTTGCGTTTGTTGAGGAGTTTGGCATTTTTTAATGCGGCAGAGGCTTGTGCCAATTTTGCCATTGCTTGATTTTGAGCATTGATATAGGTATCATTATCTAAGGTTGCCAATACATCTCCTTTGTGTACAATAGCGCCTTCTTCAAAATTCATCTTTTGTAAGCGTCCTCCCACGCGAAATGCGGTATTTACCTGACGAATATCAATATTGCCGTAAAGTATAAGCGGTTGTAATTTTTGCGGCGAAGTATACCCATAATATATAGCGCCGCCAATCAATATTATTGCGAGTAAAAACATAAGTTTTTTCATATTGTTTCTCCCTTATTTATCTTTATTCAAAATTTATATTGTTTCCTCAGAAAAGCAAGGAGTTTTTTATACTTATGGGTATGTAAATTCAATATTGGCGGATACAATTCGCGCTTTTAGCCAATTCATATTTATCTGATATTTTTTAATTATGTGTAGGTGTTACTGTTAATAAATGTAAGAAAAATTGCCAAAGAATAAATATTTGTATTATCATAAGCTGAATTTGTGTAGATGGAGGTTTGTGGTATGCCAAAAAAAATAATAGTTTTTTCCGCTTTTGCTTGTTTGAGTGCAAATCCTGCAATTGCAGTTGATAATTATGCTGTTAAAGGGGAAAGTTATTCGTATGAATTCAATATTTATAATCAGAACGAAAGCTTGAATGTTGACGGAGAAGTTTTAAAAAGTCCGTTTCCTCTTAGCAAAGATTATTTATTGCCATTAGCGTCATCGGCAAAATCTTGGTCGTCAATAATAGAAACCTCAAACTATCCGCAAAAGCCTTTGGTGTATGGGGTATTTACTCTTGATGACTATAACGCATCAGCTGTGAGCCCATATGTTGATATTAAAGAAAGTCCATATAAAATAACATATACCAATGCAAGAATAAACAATAAAACAATTATCGGTCCGGAAGAGATAACAGATTTTAATATAGAAGGATTTATTAATGTAGGATTGGGAATAGATAGCGATAATCCGGGATGGGATACAAATGATAAAACAGAAGCTTTATATTCCGGCAAATTGGCAGATTTGCACGCAGTTCTGTTGCATGAAGAAATGCACTCTTTGGGTATTTCGTCCAATGTAAGTACTCATAAAGAAGACCAAGGAGATAGCACTAATTATTTTTCCGAAAGTAAAAATGATAGCTTATCTGTTTTTGATAAAGATTTAAGAATTTATACCGGAGATGCTGATGACACATTTGATATAAAAAAAGAAATTGTACCACAACCGGAAATGAGTGTGGGGAAAAATGAAGATTTTGATATTTTTA
>DEST01000009.1 GCA_002361365.1 Alphaproteobacteria bacterium UBA3307 | reverse complement strand
ATTTAAAAAGTTGATCACCACTTTTCAAAATTAAGCGGATTATAGTCATGATATTTACAAGAGTCAACATATTTTTTGCAAAAAATTCAATATTTACAAAAAAGGAGTGTCTTATTTAAAAGTCTTGATTTTTTGTTGTAAATTGCTATTATGCGGCTTACTTCGGAAATATTGAGGGTATTATGACACAAAAACCGGAAATAGCGGACTCCAGCGGCGACAAATATAAATACGGCTTTACTACAAAAATTGAAGCCGATGTTGCGCCGTGCGGTTTAAACGAGGATATTATCCGGCTAATTTCCGCAAAGAAAAACGAACCGGAATGGCTGCTTGAGCGCAGATTGAAAGCGTATAGCCATTGGCTGACGATGAAAGAACCGCATTGGGCAAAATTAAAATATGATGCCGTAGATTTTCAGGCACTGCGCTATTATGCCGCGCCAAAACAAAAAATTCGTCCGCAAAGCCTTAATGAAGTAGATGAAAAATTGCTTGAAACATATGATAAACTCGGTATTCCTCTCAAAGAGCAAGAAGCACTTGCCGGCGTTGTGGCCGTAGATGCAGTGTTTGACAGTGTTTCGGTGGCGACAACGTATAGGGCAAAGTTGGCGGAACAGGGTATTATCTTTTGTTCCATTTCCGAGGCGGTGCAAAATCATCCGGATTTGGTGCAAAAATACTTGGGTTCGGTAGTTCCGTACACCGATAATTTTTATGCCTGTCTCAATTCCGCCGTTTTTACCGATGGTTCGTTTGTATACATTCCCAAAGGCGTTAAAGCACCGATGGAACTGTCCACCTATTTCCGTATCAATGCGCAAAACACCGGTCAGTTTGAACGCACGCTGATTGTGGCGGAAGACGACAGTTACGTTTCTTATTTGGAGGGCTGCACTGCGCCGCAACGTGATGAAAATCAGCTTCATGCGGCGATTGTGGAGATTGTGGTAATGAACAATGCCGAAGTTAAATACTCCACCGTGCAAAACTGGTATCCGGGGGATAAAGACGGCAAAGGCGGCGTGTATAATTTTGTGACCAAACGAGCGGCGTGCCGCGGTATCAATTCCAAAATTTCGTGGACACAGGTAGAAACAGGTTCAGCGGTAACTTGGAAATATCCGTCGTGTATTTTGCAAGGAGATAATTCGGTCGGTGAGTTTTATTCGGTGGCTATTACCAATAATCGGCAACAGGCAGACACCGGAACAAAAATGATTCATTTGGGCAAAAATACCCGTTCTAAAATCATATCCAAAGGCATTTCTGCCGGATTTTCCAATCAAACTTACCGCGGTTTGGTCGATATTGCCGCCGGTGCCAAAAATGCCCGCAACTATTCACAATGTGACAGTCTGCTCATCGGCTCGACTTGCGGTTCGCACACTGTGCCATACATACGAAATCGCAACAAATCCGCGGTTTTGGAGCATGAAGCAACCACCTCAAAAATCAGCGCCGAACAGCTATTCTATTGTCAGCAGCGCGGCATAAAAGAAGAAGAAGCGGTAGGGCTTATTGTTAATGGCTTCTGCAAGGAAGTAATGCAAAAACTGCCGATGGAATTTGCCATTGAGGCCGGAAAACTTATCAATATCAGCTTAGAAGGGAGTGTCGGATAATGACGGAAATCAATGAAGAAGAATTGTATAAGCGTGCCTTGCGGGTGTGGGGAAAAGAACCGCAAATGCTGCAGGTTATCGAAGAAATGAGCGAACTGATTAAAGAGATTCTGAAAAATGTAAATCGCAAAAAAGATAATGTCGATGAAATTATCGAAGAAGCCGCCGATGTGGAAATTATGCTCGGTCAGCTTAAATGCTGCTATGGTATTACGGATAAAATCCGTGCCTATAAAGCCGAAAAATTGAAAGTTATCGCCAAACGGCTCGATGATTGGGAACAAAAGGAAAAGGAAAATGACGCAAAAACTGCTTGAAATAAAAAATTTGTCAGCGGGAATTGCTGAAAGCGGCAAAGAAATCATTAAAGGATTGAATCTGACCATCAATGCCGGAGAAACTCATGCAATTATGGGGCCGAACGGCGCCGGTAAATCTACTCTTTCTTACGTTATTACCGGTAAGTCTGATTATGCGGTTACCGGCGGAGAAATGCTGTTCGAGGGGCAAAATTTATGCACACTTAAGCCGGAAGAACGCGCTGCACTCGGAATTTTTTTGAGTATGCAGTCGCCGATAGAAATTCCTGGGGTTACCACGCAAAACTTTTTAAAACATTCCGTGAACGCCGTGCGCAAATATAATAATCTGCCGGAGCTTGATGCGGCTGAATTTTTGAAGTTGCTTCGCACAGCAGCCAAAGAGTTTGATGTCAGTACCGATATGCTTAAGCGTGAAATCAATGTCGGTTTTTCCGGCGGCGAAAAAAAGCGCATGGAAATTTTGCAGCTCAGCTTATTACAACCGAAACTTGCTATTTTGGATGAGGCAGATTCCGGTCTGGATATCGACGCTCTGAAAATCGTGGCAAACGGTGTAAATCAATGGCACAATCAAAACAATTCTTTGCTGATTATCACTCACCATCTAGATTTGCTTAAACGAATTAAGCCGGATTTTGTGCACATATATTCTGATGGGCATATTGTTAAAACCGGCGATATGGCTTTGGCGGAAGAGTTGGAAACAAGCGGTTATAAAAATTATCTGAAAGCGTCGGTATGAGTTTATTGAAGCAAGACATATCGCTGTTTGGCGACAATATTCCTTGGTTTGAAGGATTGCGGGAAAAAGCCCGTAAAGCATTTGAGCGAATCGGATTGCCTACCGCCAAAACCGAAGCATGGAAATATTCTTATTTTAAAGAAGATGCGCTCAACAAACCGCAAATAGACGAAACACCTCACGAATGCGACGGACACTGTCATGATGCAAGCAAGCTGCCGTTTGCGGCTGTTGAGCTAAAATATTGCAACGGCAAACTGACACATATTGCGCATGATTTGCCGTGCGGAATAATTATCCGTCCGCTATATGAGGCAACAGAAGATGGGGAAATTAAGCCGTACTTAAATAAATCTTTTGATATGGAAGAGTTCCCTTTTGCCGCTCTCAATACGGCTTTTTTGGACGAAGGATTATTTATCGTCATTACTGCAGGCACGATTCTTAATATGCCGATTTATTTGCATTATCATCAACATTCCGGTATGAATCGCTTGTGCAATATCCGCAACATCATTGTCATTGAAAAAGGAGCAAAGGCCACGCTGATTGAGGATTTTGATGGAGAGTCCGACGCACGGTATTTTGATAATATCGTTAATGAAATTTATGTAGGAACCGGCGCGATTTTACAACATTATAAACGGCAAAACGAAGCATCTGAGGCGCATCACGTTGCTTTTAACAGCGTACAAGTAAAATCGGGCGGAAAATACGAAAGTTTGATTGCGCACGGCGAATGTGCATTGGCACGAACCGAAAGTTGTGTCCGTCTTACTCAGGAAAATGCCTCTGCCGAGGTTAACGGAGTATATCGTTTAGCGCAAAACGGTGTCAGCGATATTACCACCAATATCCGCCATTTGGCACCGCATACGGACTCCGACCAATTGGTTAAAGGTGTGCTTGACGGCAAAGCCAAAGGAGTTTTTCAAGGGCAGATTCATATTGCGCCCGATGCACAGCAAACTACAGGATATCAGCTCCATCGCGCTTTGGTGTTGAGTGATGGGGCGGAAGTTGATTGCAAGCCGGAGTTGGAAATTTTTGCCGATGATGTGAAGTGTTCACACGGAGCAACCAGCGGAGATTTAGATGCCGAACAACTGTTTTATATGCAAGCGCGCGGCATACCGCTTGCAGAGGCACGCCAAATTCTGATAGAAGCCTATTTAAATGAAGTGTTTGAAAAAGTAGAAGATACCGCTGTTGCCGAATGGCTTAAAGGCAGATTATAAGTTTCAAATAAAGCGTTTTATTTACATAATATTAAGCATTCGACAGATATATTTCAAACAATAAAATCAGAACAGGAGAATAAAAATGGCTTTTAAAAGAATAGCATTGTTTTTAGGGTTGCTCGGCGGTATCAACTGGGGATTGGTCGGTGCATTCGGGTTTGATTTAATTAAATTTGCATTTGGCTTTTTGCCGGCACTGATTCCTGCCGTGCAAATTGTTATCGGTATTGCGGCGTGTGTGGCGTTATTTGCTTATATGATTAAATAAAGGACATTATTAACGGCCGTGTGTTTGAAAATCTTTAATGGCTTCGGCAATCAACTTTTTGCCGTTAGCGCAAAGTGTTTTATACACAGATGCCAGCTTAGCGTTAAAATTCTGACGCTCTGCCGAATCCATATTTACATCGTGCACGGCAATCAGCTCTTCTAGCGGTGGTAATGGTGTAAACTTTTGTGCATTTTCAATAGAATTTTTTACACCGCTTATCATCAGATTGCGACTGAAAAACATCATACATTTACCATCAGGCGTTTGCTGAGGGTGTCCGTATGTTATATCTCCGTGTTCGTCAGGATTGGTCATAAAAGGTCCGTCCTCGTCATTTAGCCAAGGGTGTTTTTGCTTTATTATGAATAAGCGCTTTTTCTCTAAATAAGATGGCTTTAATTCTAAATAACGATTCTGTGCAGCTCTTGGGGTATCGCCGTTTTGATCAGCAGCAAAGCGAATCCGCTCTTCAAGTTTGCGATTGCGAATATATTCCGGCAAAATTCCCCAACCGGTTTCGCCCTGTCCGTCGTATGCCGAACGGAATGAATAAAACGACGATTGCTGCACGCCGAGCGGGCAAGACGGAGCGTGTGCCACCACCAGCATTTGCGACAATATGTTTTTGCGTTCCTGTAATGAATATCCTAAACTTTCAAGTTGTTTACGCATTCTCTTTTCCAATTCATAAGCGACATAGCCACCGTGGCAATGCGTTACAAATGTGATTTTGCGAATATTACGGGCAATTTCTTCCGCCGAATAGCGCCGTCCTTTTTGCGTCGGAACAATCCGCGGCTCCATAATATTTTTATAAAGCTTTTCCAAATATGCCTCATCGGCATTTTCATCTGCGGCATCTTCTTTGATTTGTTCCGCTTTAGCAGCGGATAAAAGTGTTGCAGCGCGATGCTTGAGAAATTGTATTTTACGTGTAAAACTCGGATTCTTTCCTGCAAAATCATAAGTCACGCCATAAATGGGAACATCAATTTGTAAAGCAGTTTTGATATCATTTTGCGCTACTTTAGTATAACCATTGGCTTTGCGGTCATCTGTTGCACCGTCACCGCCCAAATATACAACGCACACTTCATCAGCCGGAATGGAGTCCACTTTCTTCCAACCGTATTTATACTCGTCCGATTTCGGACATCTTAAACCAATTTGCGCATCCGTCATTATCTAGCTCCTATTTATAGAGTATAAAATTTCTTATCTTTTGTCAATAATGATAAGAAAGGCAAAATAAAAAACCACGTTATTGTTTTTTATTGTAAAAACAACAACGTGGAATATTTATTTACCAATGAATGAACTTTAATCAGATATTAGCCAGACGAACTGTATCGTGAGCTATAACCAGTTCTTCATCAGTTGGAATAATGTATACCTTAACCTTAGAATCCGGCGTTGAAATCATAACGGTTTCACCACGTTTGCGGTTATTTTCTTCGTCTAGTTTAATGCCTAAATATGCCAAACGTTCAATCAATTGTTTACGTAATAACCAACCGTTTTCACCTACACCGGCCGTAAAGACAATTGCGTCAACACCACCTAAAACAGCGATATAACCGCCGATGATTTTCAGAAGTGAGTGAACATAACAATCAGTTGCTAAAATGCACTTTTCATCACCGGCCAGAACACCATTTTCTACATCACGGTTATCGGCATATCCGCAAAGTGCAAGCATACCGCTTTGTTTATTAAGCAGATTATTGACCTCATCAATGCTTAAACCGTCTTTTTTCATAATATACAGCGGAATATACGGGTCAATATCTCCTGAGCGCGTGCCCATAATGGTTCCGGCGAGTGGTGTAAAGCCCATAGAAGTATCGACACATTTGCCGTTTTCTACAGCGGAAATCGACGCTCCGTTGCCGAGATGGCATGTAATGATTTTTCCTTTTTTGCCGATAAGTTTGGCACATTCTTGAGAAACGTATTTGTGTGATGTTCCATGAAAGCCGTAACGACGGATTTTGTTGCGTGTATATTGGTCTTCCGGAATGGCATAACGATAAGCTTCCGGTTTCATTGTTTGATGAAAAGATGTATCAAATACAACAACCTGCGGAACATTAGGTAAAACTTCTTTGACTGCTTTCAGACCTAAAACGTGCGCCGGATTGTGAAGCGGAGCCAAGTCGGATAAACCGGCGATTTGCTCAATGACTTCATCTGTCACTAAAACGGATTCTTTGAAAATATCTCCGCCTTGTACAATGCGGTGACCGACGGCACTCAGTTCATCCATTGATTTCAGCGCACCGTTTAAGAGCAGATTAAACACGCCGCGAATCGCCTCAGAATGTGTCGGCAGAGGCATAGGGTGCTGCTGTTTCGGTGCATTACCGTATTGAATTTTGATAAACGAATTTTCCAAACCGATACGTTCGGCAATACCTTTGGAAACAACTTCATAGTTTTCGCCTTCAACATTATAGAGTTGAAATTTCAATGAAGAAGAGCCACAATTGATTACGAGAATTTTTTTCATGATTCACAGTTCCTTATTTTGTTGCTTGTAAACAGGTGATGGCGATCGCACCGACAATATCTTCGGCAAAACAACCGCGTGAAAGGTCATTAACAGGTGCATTTAATCCTTGCAAAATCGGACCATAGGCTTCACAGCCGCCTAAACGTTGCAGCAGTTTGTAGCTGATATTTCCGGCCTCCAAGGTTGGAAACACTAAAACGCGTGCTTTGCCGGCAACATTACTGCTTGGTGCTTTTTTGGCGGCAACTACCGCATCAAGTGCCGCATCGGCCTGAAGTTCGCCGTCAAGTTTGATGCCGAGATTTTTATATTCTTCGGTTTGTAGAGCTTCCAAAGCAATTTGTGTGGCGCGTTTTACTTTTTCCACCTCATCACCTTTACCCGAGCCTTTGGTAGAAAAAGAAAGCATTGCCACATTCGGTTCAATACCGAATAAAATGGCGGTTTGTGCGGCATTGAGTGCAATGTCGGCCAGTTCTTTATCGGTAGGGTTAATGATAATGCCGCAGTCGGAAAAGATATAGGGTGTGTCATTTGAAAGCATAATGAAAAATGATGATGCACTACCGCCTTTTTTGGCAGCCTTAATGATTTGCAGTGCCGGACGCACTGTATCGGCGGTCGAGTGGTTGGCTCCGGAAACCATACCATCGGCGTGACCGGATTTTATCATCAATGTTCCGAAATAGTTGTAATTCAATGCCAATTTTGCGGCATCTTCATGACTTAGACCTTTTTCTTTACGCAATTCGTAAAGCAGCTCTGTGTATTCACTCAAACGCGTAGATTCTTCCGGTTTAATAAATTCGATACCATCTGTGTTCCAACCCTTTGATGCAAAATGAGCTTTCATTTGCGCCGTATCGCCCAAGATAATGATTTTTGCTGCGCCTTCTTCATTGATGATATGCGCTGCCTCTAATACACGTTCGTCTTCACCTTCCGGCAAAACGATGGTTTTAAGGTTTTGCTTTGCTTTTGCCAAAAGCGAAGTGATATATTTGCTTTTTACCATTATTCGTTCCTTTATATTATCAGATTAAAAATTATGTATAATAAACAACGGTTCTTTGTAAATGTCTATAAAAAAGTTTTGATTTTCCGATTTAATTGTTATACTCTGTAGGAAATTTTTTTTATAAGGTGAAAATATGAAAAAGGTATTTTTAATTTTATTGGCATTCTTTGTTTGTGTGACGACAGCTATTGCTAAAGTAAGTTATGAAATAACGGTGCCGGTTGATGTGGAAGCAAAAAATTCGGTAGAGGCAAAAGAACAAGCTATGCTTGAAGCTCAGCGCAAAGCTTTTTTAGAAATTGCCGGTAAATTGACCTCAGCAGAAAATGTGGAAAAATTGGCAACTCTTGAGGATGGCTCTGTACAACACTTTATTCAGTCTGTCGGAGTGGCAAACGAAAAAGCCGGCGGAACAAAATATATTGCAGATTTAACAGTAAGAATCAATGAACAACTGCTTAAGGAATATTTGGCAGAAAATGAAATGATTAAAATTGAGGCGGAAGAAATGTTGGTTATTCCGGTTTTTTTGCGTACGCCTCAGGGATATCCGCTATTGTGGGAAGAAGATAATTTATGGCGGCAAAATTGGCGCGCAAAAGGTTTGATTAAGTTTGGGCAGATGCAAATGCGCACCATTGGAGAAGAATATCGTTATGCCATAGAAGATTTAAGCGCGGAAAATGCACTTTATATGCCGGAAGAAATTTATCGGCAAATTAAGCAAATAAATAATGGGCTATCCAAAGTTTATGTTGTGTTTGCCGAAACTCAGAAAAATGGTGATTTGAAAGTTACTCTCAAAGATGAACAAAATAAAACCGAAGATTCTTTTTCCGTTTTGAAGGACGAGAACAATGATATTTTTGATAAAGCTATTGAAAAGAGTGTAATGTTTATTGCCAATATGGAACGTGCGGCTAAAAATAATAACCCCGATAATAGCGTTAAGAGTATTGATGCAGTTTATATGTATCAGGATATGAAAGATTGGTTGTTAAAGAGCAAAGTGCTTGCCGGGCTGGAACCTGTTGAAGGTATAGAAACAAAGAGCTTTGGCGGCGGCAAGGTCAATTTTTCCATAACCTATACCGGTTCTTTAGATGGTTTATGGGATATTTTGCAAGAAAACGGATTTAGTCACGAGCAAGCCGGAAACTATTTTATTATAAGGTAAAAAAATAATGAATAAACAAGAAACTAGCACTCAAAGATATATGTTGATTTTAGCAGTATTACTAATTGTTGGCGGACTGATGTATGCTTTGCGTTCAGTATTGTTACCGTTTGTGGTGGGGATTGCAGTGGCATATTTTTTGGATCCTTTGGTAAACCGTATGACGAGTGGCGGCAAAATTTCTCGTGCAGCAGCAACAAGTTTGGTGTTGGCATTATTTTTGCTGATTTTGTTGCCGCTTTTGATTTTGCTTGGCGGTATGGCAATTTCGCAAATCAGCGATTTTGTGGCGCATTTGCCGGAATATGTTGAAAGTTTCGGCGATAAGATAAAAATTTTGATTGCTCGTTTGCAAGAATATTTTCCGGCACTGACTATTGATGGTAAAGAAAATTTACTTGCCGGAAATTGGGGCGAATCGCTCAAACCTGTGGCAAGAGTTGCGCAAAAAATTATTGCTAACGGATTTGCTCTGGTCAATTTAGTTTCGTTGTTGCTGATTGCACCGGTGGTTGCTTTTTATATGCTGCGAGATTGGCATGGCTTTACCGGAAAAATTCTTGATTTAGTTCCTAAAAAACACAAAAAGAATATGATTGAAGGAATGCAAGCGGTGGACCGTATTATTTCAGGATATTTGCGCGGGCAAGCGTTGGTATGCATTTCGCTTGGCACTTTTTATTCTCTTGGTTTATGGTTGGTCGGACTTAAACTCGGGGTTTTAATCGGTTTTATTGCCGGTTTGATTTCTTTTATTCCGTATGTCGGCTCAATTTCCGGCTTCTTGATGGCAATGGTGCTGGTAGTAACACAATATGGTACTTTGCCAAAGATTATTGCCGTGGTGGTTGTGTTTTTAATCGGGCAATTTTTGGAGGGTAATTTCTTAACGCCGAAGTTGGTCGGAGAAAATATCGGTTTACATCCGGTATGGGTTATGTTTGCCCTTTTGGCAGGCGGTGCGTTGCTTGGTCTTTTAGGTATGATTATTGCAGTACCTGTGGCGGCGATTATCGGCGTGTTGTTGCGATTTTTAATCCAGCACTATAAAAAGAGTGCGATTTATTTGGAAAAATAACACTGCATCGCTTCAATAATATCACACTGCAAATCAAAACCTTATTTATTTTCGTGCAAAGCGTAAAATTGTGTATTTTATGATACTTGGTCGCCGCGATGAACCACTACTTGCGGGAATGGAATTTCAATTCCTTCTTCAATAAAACGCTTATTGATAACATAGCGTAATTCACTTGGAACAACCCAGCCTTTGCGAATATCACTGACATAACAGCGAACTTCAAAATCTAGGCTGCTTGAGCCAAAATCCTTAAACACCACATACGGTGCCGGATTTTTCATTACTAATTTGTGGGCATTGGCACATTCCAATAAAATTTTAGTAACCTTTTCAACATCTGAACCGTAAGCTACCCCGACAGAAACACTTTGTCGTGACATACCATTATCGTGTGTTTTATTTGTAACGGTAGAAGAAATAAGTGTTGCATTTGGAATAATAACGCTTGTTTTATCAAAACTAAGCAATTCGGTTGAGCGAATGTTTATTTGCTGAATTGTCCCTTCCACGCCGCTTAAAACAACCCAATCTCCAACTTTAAACGGACGCTCTAACAATATAATAATGCCGGCAACAAGATTTTTGATTACATCTTGCAGGCCAAAGCCGATACCAACCGAAAGAGCACCGGCAATAAACGCAAGATTGGTCAAATCTATGCCGACGGCAATGATAGCCAATAAAACAGAGATAATAAATCCGATGAAACTGATTCCGGAAATCATAGAATGCTTAACGCCGTCATCCATATCTATTTTAGGTAATACATTTTCCGCTAAGTGTTTTTTAACTATCCGCACCACGGTCAGAGAACCGAAAAATACAGCAATGCCGAGCGCCAACGCGATTAACGAAATTTCGATGCCTCCGATTTTAAATCCAAACAGAATCTTTTTAGCAAACGACAAAATGAAATCAGCCGGCAATCCCCATAAATTGAGCAACATAAACAATCCAACCAAGATAATTGTCGGATTGATAATAGCCCTCAACCAAAAATCCATTTTTTCTGTCAGGCGTTTGCGTCCGCGATATCTCTTTAGCCACGGGCCACCGATTACAATACGCTTTATTATATCAATTATCGAGCGGCGCACCACTTCAAGCAAAGCACATACAATCAGCGAGATGATAATATGATTAAAAATAAACAAAGAAAGTTCCGGATATCCGAACAATGAAAGCGCAAAAACACCTACGCAAAAAATATGACTGAATAAAATCATTCTGAATCCGCCGTTGATGGACATATCATCATCTTCTCCGGAGGTTTCTGTAGCTTCATCTTTTATTTCATCACGATATGTGTCAAATGAGATTTTGGCAAGCCAAATCAAGAAAAATGCCTTAACCAAGCTTGAAAGCATCATTACAAAATGTGTTGTTTCGGTGGAATATTCTTCTTTTTGGGCAACCACTACCTGAAAAGCCGCAATGGAGTTAATTACAATAAACATAAAAATCATTCGTGTAAAACGAGCGGCTTTTTCTGTTGCTATATTTACTAAACGCCAGTTCGGATAATTCGGAGCAAATGTCACTCGCGAAACGGTAGCCTCGGCAATTGCCAGCAGGCAGGTAAAGGCTGCCACCATCAGCACGGTGTTTAAGAGTGTATCTCCGAAAATTTTTGTACTGACCATCCACAAGATACAACCGCCGAGCAAAAAGGCGAAAATCAGTCCGCGAGCAACAGCAACGGCTATTGCCGCCAAAACTTTGCGGTTAAATGATGGTGTTTCATTTTTTTCATTATATCCCCAATTACGCAAAATAAAACGTTTTAGAAAAACAGCCAAGGTCAGCGCAATCATCAATATTACGAACATCACTCCGATGCTGAAAAGTGTGTACGAACGTTGTTCTTGCGGTATGCCGTTATACCATTCAACCGGTGATTTTACCATGTCCCAAAAGAAAATCATATATGCCTTTAGCCCTACGAAAAATACCAACGGATTTATCATTGCCGACTGTTTGGTCATCAAATCGCCATAAATAGTTTGATTGCGAGCATTAAGGATTTGTCCGGTAAGGTCTTCCATTTTTATAACCAGCAAATCATTTTCTTTCAGCAGTCTGTCATGGGCAGAAAGTTGCGCAGACAATTCAGTGCGTTGCGCAGTAATAGCCTTATCTTCGGTTTCTCCCTCTTGCGGAGCAGCACCGAGAGCATCAAGTTGTTTTTGAATAAACTTTACTTGTTTTTCAAGGTTTTTGCGATTTTCCGCCATTTCATTTTCGGTCATTCCAAGATAAGATACATATTCATCGAGTTTTTCTTTGGAAATATTATCGCTATTCAATCCTTTTTGAATTTTTTCGATTTCTGCTTGTATTGCGTTAAAATCCACATTAGTGTCGACGATTATTTCATTTTTAGAGTTTGAAGCGGCACAAACGGCAGAAATTCCGCTCAGCCAAATTCCCAAAAACGCCACACAAAAAATATTCAAAAAAGATTTTTTCATTGTTCACCTCTATTTTTTTAAGACAAGTTTCAGTACATTAAAGGCATTTTGTGCGGCACCGGCACGCAAATCATCTGCCACCGACCAAAAACTGAAACCGTTTTCAACAGAAATATCTTGACGCAAGCGGCTGACATAAACGTCGCTTTCACTTTGTACATCATTGATTGAAACATAACCGCAATCTACATGTTTATCAAATACTACCACACCTTTGGTATCACGCATAAGGTTACGCACATCATCAACGTCAACTTCAGTTTGACATTCAACATTTACAAAAGCTCCGATGCCGATAAACGCCGGTACAACGGCACAGTTGGCATGAACTTTAATGTCTTCTCCTAAAATTTTTTTAATCTCTACATTCATAGCCCACTCGTATTTTGTTTCATCCCCAATAAATTCACCCACTTGCGGCAAAACGTTAAAGGCAATTTGTTTATGAAACACAGCTTCATCATCGACAATCGGTTCATTCATAAAAATTTTGCGAGTCTGATTAAACAGTTCGTCCATTGCTTCTTTACCATAAACCGATGCCGCCATATAAGTATTTATTATCAGCCTTTTGATGTGATATGTTTGATAAACTTTTTGCAGAGGAATCATAATTTGTGTAACCTGAGCGGAAGGCAGTGCCACCATACCGCGTTTGGCATCAGATATTTTATCACCATTTATGCCGGCAATAATCAGCGGTACATCGGTTTCAGCAGTATATGCTCCTGAACAGTCAATTACAAAAGCTCCTTTTGCCAGTGCTCGCGGTACATAATGTTTAGTCAAATCAGCCGCAGTGCAAAATATGGCAACTTTAGCCGAACCAAAATCAAAATCCCGCAGATTATAGACATCCATATCTACATCTTCACCATACGAAATTTGTGTTCCGAGCGGACTATCGACATCTACGGCAAAAATTTCTTCAGCAGAAAATCCGTTTTCTTCCATCAAATTCAAAAGTTCGCGTCCGTGGTTGGCGGTAGCTCCGATGACAGCAATTTTTTTCATTTTTCTTTTTCCTTTTGGTTAAAATACTTAATTTTGGCATCAGTTTAGCGCAAAAAAAATTAAAATCCACAAAATTTTGCAATTCGTAGCATAAAAAACGCCGGCAAGATTGTCGGCGCTTTTATATTGGAAATAAATCAACTTATTTTGCGTTGTTGATAGCTTCCTGAATCGGTTCCGGACTCATTGCCGGTACGTGCTTAACGTTTACAAATACCATCGGAACTCCGTTCACATGAATATTTCCGGTCAAAGTAGCTACCGAATTTAAAGCTTTTTCAACATCTGACGAATTGAGGTCTTTTTTGTATTGCTCCATATCCAAACCGATTTCTTGAGCAATGCTGTCAATAGTTTCTTCTGTCATCGGACCGCTTTTATAATTCATTACTTTGGTATAATATGCCAAGAATTTACCTTGTTTATCTGCAGCCAAGCCGGCTTTAGCCTGATATCCGGAAACCTTAGAAACAAAAGATACCGGCTTGAAAATAACCTTTACATCAGGATTGTCGGCAATGATTTTTTCCATAGAAGGAGCCAATCTTTTGCAATATCCGCAAGAAAAGTCAAAGAACTCAACCACCGTTACTTTGGCATCTTTCGGGCCGACAAACGGCAAACCATCTGTACTGTTTAATTCAGTCGCATGAGCCTGCAATGCTGCCTGAGCTGCTTTTTCAGCTTCTTCGCGTTGCAAGTTTTCATAAGCTTGCATTGCGTCAGCAATAATTTTCGGATTTTGCGTCAAAACAGCGGAAACCTGCTCGGCAGAAATAGCTGCGCCATTACCGGCAGTTTTGCATTTGCTTGTTGATACAAGAGCAACAGCCGCCAAAATTACGGCAACCGTTGAAAGAATGATTGAAAAATTTTTCATTTTTATTTCCTCAAATAATTAATGTTCAAACACTACCTATATAATCGTATTTTTGTGTTTTCGCAAGCAAAAAAAATGCAATTTATAAAATTTATGTGGACTTTTGTATTTTTTTTGATTAGAACTGAGCAAAACAGGAGATGATATAATGTTTAACTTAAAATTTTCAATGTTTTCCGGTACGCGGGATTTGGAAGAAAAAATTGATGAAATGCACGATAAAATCATTGAAAGTGCTATGTGTTTTCGGCAGGCATTTGATATTTATTTTAAAGAAAAACGTAGTCTGAATTATCGGCGTATCAGCAAAAAAATGAAAAATATTGAGGCTGCGGCTGATGATTTGCGTCGTGAAATTGAAAGCAAACTGTATATACACAATCTGATTCCGGATTTGCGTGCCGATGTTTTGCAAATGGTAGAAAATATTGATAAGGTCATCAATGAATTTGATGAGGTGACACACAAGTTTTACATTGAACAGCCGGATATTCCGTCGCAGTATCAGGAAAAATTTGGCAAATTGGTTAGAGAAGTTTCGGAGTGTGCTGAAAATATGGCAATTGCCTCACGCGCTTTCTTTAGAGATTTTACTACTGTGCGTGATTATGCAAAAAAGGTCTTTCTATGGGAACGAGAAAGTGATAAAACTTGGGCAGAACTGAAGCAAGAAGTGTTTGATTCGGATATGGAGCTAGCTCATAAAATTCAGCTCAACACTCTTATCGGTGATGTGGCTGATGTGGCAGATAAAGCTGAAGATTGTATTGATTCGGTGCTGATTTTCACCATTAAGCGAGATATCTGATGGATTTGAGCTATTTGTTTTTTTTGAGCAGCGGATTATTTTTAGGGTGGTCACTCGGTGCAAATGATGCCGCCAATATTTTTGGTACGGCTGTCGGTTCCAAAATGGTTCGTTTCAAGCTGATTGCTGGTGTGGCGTGTATATTTGTGGTCTTAGGTTCTGTGTTTGGAGGTAGCGGAGCCAGCGCTACACTTGGTCATTTGGGCTCTGTCAATGCATTGTCAGGTGCATTTATGGTGGCACTATCGGCGGCATTAGCCGTTTATATGATGTTACGTGCCGGAGTTACGGTTTCTACCTCACAAGCCATTGTTGGTGCTATTATCGGCTGGAACCTTTACGCTGGTAAACATACGGATATTGCCACTTTGTTGCAAATTGTTTCAACTTGGACACTTTGTCCGCTGATTTCCGGATTGGTAGCAGTGTTGTTGTATATGTTATCAAAAAGAATACAAAAATGTTCGAGTATGCATTTGCTGATGCGCGATCAGTTGACGCGTATAGGGTTAATTTTGACTGCTGCAGTGGGAGCATACGCGCTTGGAGCTAACAATATTGCCAATGTAGTAGGGGTGTTTATTCAATCTTGCCCATTTAAACCGGTTAAATTCGGCAACATTTTGACTTTAAATCCGACACAAGTGTTGTTTTTACTCGGTTCAACAGCTATAAGTGTCGGGATTTTAACATATTCTCATAAAGTAATAAAAACGGTGGGCAACAATTTAATGCGGATGTCACCAATGGTAGCTTTGATTATTGTATTGTCCCAAGCAGCGGTTTTATTGTTGTTTTCATCGGTTAGTTTACATAATTGGCTTGAGGCCTCACCTTTACCGACGATTCCGTTGGTTCCGGTTTCCAGTACGCAGGCAGTAATTGGTGCCGTGTTGGGTATAGGTTTGATTAAAGGAGGGCGTAATATTAATTGGGGAATTATCGGTAAAATTGTTATAGGTTGGATAACGGCACCGTTAATGGCGATGATAATTTGTTTTATCAGTCTGTTTTTTTTGGAAAATGTGTTTAATCAAACAGTTTATTTGGTGCAATGAAAAAAATTAAAATAAATGTTGCAATTGAGGATAAAATAGAATATTAAGAATATGATAATGTGGTGAGATGGCAGAGTGGTCGAATGCGGTTGACTCGAAATCAATTGTACGCTTTACCGCGTACCTAGGGTTCGAATCCCTATCTCACCGCCATTTTGATATGTAAGCATTTGTTTTATCACAATAATTTTTGCTAAAAAATACCTTTAAAAAAGGTGATGCAAAGGGGTGATACAACAAATGCTTAATTCTTATCACAACCTACAATTAAGGAAAATCCACATAAGATGGTAAAGAAAAAAAGTAGCTTTAACGAAAAATTTCAGCAGTTGAAATATTTTTGCTTAAATTCTTTTATTTTAATAAGAATATTATTTATTTTGAAAGGTTTTTGAACATTTGGAGACTTTGGATTATTTTGAACATCGTCATACCAATGTCCTTCTTCAGCCATTAAAAGAGCTGGGTCTGAGTTCATTGTCAGAGCACGAGGATGCGGGGGAAGATCACGACGAATAGGAATTAGCTCCATACCGTTATGATTTACTTTTCTTGAATTTTCATCCACATAAAAGCCGCAACGTTGCCAATGGGCAAGCAATTCTTTTTTGCACGCAGCTTTAACTATACAATACCCCTTTTGCCCAACATAATTAAAACCATACTGCATAATAGCCTCAGAAATATTGACTTTTCTGAAATCACGAATTACGGACATTCGCTCAAACACAGAAAAGCCGGCAAAGGAACGAATGCGCATTGTTCCCACCGGAAATTTATGATGTCCTTTTTGAATATAAGCTATGATGTGAGCAGCAGCTCCATCATTTCTGTCAATATCCAGATTTTCAGGAATTCCAAGTTCTTCCACAAAAACCTGTTTTCGTACAGCCATAGCTATGCTATTTATCTCTTCAATAGAAGCTACATCAATCTTTATGTCATTTTGTGTAATCATATCCGATTATAGGGTTGACAAAATAAATTTTTGAATATACTAATTTTATAAATAGATTATATATTTTGAGTCATAATAATAAGAGATTTTTAAAAATGAATGTAAGAAACTACATAGTGCTCATTCGGGGAATCCTCTACGTTCAGGAAATTATTCGTTGCAAATCAATTAACAAAGCTGCGGAAGAAAATAATATAAAGGCTTCCAATTTAAGTCTTATTATCAATAATTTTGAAAAAGAACTCGGCACCAAACTTTTTAAGCGCTCAGCTCAAGGCTGTCTACCTACCAAACAAGGATGTAAAATTGCCGAACTTGCCATGGGTTTAAAGGGGCAACTACAAAAAATAAATGATTGGCACCAAAATACATATCCCAAAAACAGAATACTTAATGTATATGTCAGTCCTAATATGGAACTAACCGATTGTTTCGAATTTGAAAAAAATCATCCGACTATAAAGCTGAACTTTATTGAAGAAGATATTATGGCAGACGTCAAAATCAGCAATATACCACCAGCAAATCCATCAGAAAAATATACAGAATTGCTCATCGGGGACAGTCTGAAACAAAGAATATGGATAAGTTGCAACGAAAATAACCCTAAAGCTCTGGAATTTTTTGATTTTATAGTTGCAAAGTTACTTCTTTTATATGATCAATCAGCGCCTTAATTTTGGGAATATCCTGTCCTTTTTTATGAGATACAATCCAAAACGGATGACTAAGCTCTACACCAACTTGAGATAAGTGTATTAAGTCTTTTTCTTTTTTTCCGATGGCAATAGGGTGAAGCGCAATACCTATGCCGTCACACGTCATTCTTAAGAGCATTGCGGAAGAATTGGTTGTTGCTACAACATGCTCGGCACCATCAATAATTTTCTTCCACTGTGGCCATACTTGCGCAAAATTTTCTCGATTACAAATACGATGATTTTTTTGTAAATCCTTAACATCACGAGGAAAGCCATATTTTGAAAGATATTCCAACGAGGCAAACAGCCCAAATTTTAATTCATATCGGGAAACGATTTCACTGTCATTAAGTTTAGGTTCATCGTAAACAATCGCTATATCTACGGCTGAAAAACTCGGTCGTTCAAGAGAACACTCAATTTCCGTTTTTATATCAGGATATTTTACAACAAAACCGGATAGACAGTTAGAAAGGTAGCCGATTCCCAAACCATCACTGGTCCATAATCTTATTTTGCCGGAAACATTCGTGTCCGAAGCTGTAAAATTTTTAACTTTATAAATAACCTTATCAATATCACAGGCTACCTTAAAAACTTCCTTACCATTTTCCGTCAGTTTAACTCCATTGTAATTTCTTTCCAATAATTGACATTGAAGTTTATCTTCCAAATTTTTCAGAGTTTTAGAAAGATTGGATTGTTTCATCCCATTGTTTTCTGCAGTGCCGTTAATTGTTCCATTTCTGGCTGTTTCTAAAAAGCTCAAAATTTCTCTGACCCAGATAAAATTATCCTTAATCCCCATTTTAGATACCTATATGAAATTAGTTTCTTCTCAAACTTATAAATATGAAATATATGTTACACGAAAAAATAAATTATTCAATCTAATTTATGAGGATAACTAAATGAGTACTATAAAAACATCTAAAATCAAAAAAGTAAGTTCAGAAAAATATTGTCGCTTGGTCAGTCAAATATATTATCAATTAAAAAATCTGGAAAAAACAATGAAACTATATTCCCTTAACGATAGCCTTTATTTTATTCAGCTTGCGCAAAAATGTTTTGAAAACGAAATTGCAAAGGAGATACAAACCTATCAATGATTAAAATGCTTAAGAAGCAAACAAAGTTGTTCATCAATATAATCAAGAACGTTATCATCAAGTTGCTTGATTTTTTCGATAATTATATTTTCTTTTTCCAAACGAGATAAACTTTTTTGATTGATAACTTGGTGGTCAAGCAACTCATCTATTTTTACATCAAAATTTTGAGCTATGCGGTAAATCATAAACAAATCCGGAACGACGGTTCCTCTTTCCAAATTGGAAATGGTACGCCAACTGACATCACAAATTGTAGCCAATTCTTCTTGAGTCATACCGGCAGCCTCTCTCATAGCTCGAACTTTTGAGCCCAGATATTTTATTGCATCATTTTTCATATTATACTTATACCTTGAAATATATTGTTTATCCACGAACAATATTTCATAAAATAAATTGTAAATAACAATAAAATTCATATTAAGGATAGAACTATGAAACAAATTAAAAATATCAAGAAGTCTAAAACAAAAAAACTAACTCAAAGAATATCAATCTGTTTCCCAATAATTATGGGAAAATTTCTGTATAATTTTTACCGATTAACTCCCAATCAAAAACTTTATTTATTGAAAACAATGGAAAATATCAGAAAATACAATTTATAAAAATGTAAATCAGGTTAATAGAATTTGATTATGGCATTGCTCGGGCAGTGCCATAATTTATTTTATGGCGATTATTTTAGGATTTCTAATCAGAATATGTTTGAACCATTTTTCTTGAAAAGCAATATTTTCTTCAATAAGCTCATCGGCCAAATCATAAGCTTCCGGCACGACAATCAGCTTATCATCATTGTCACCAGTGCGATGAACAATTCCGATACACCTCTCGATATATTCTTTAAGAGGCTTATCTTCCATTAAAACATAAGCATCAAGTTCTTCACCATCACCGGATTTTGTAAATGGTACATAGAAGTTTATTTCACTAAGCCCTAAAAGTAAAGTATTTTCCATTAAATAAGATAAAATGTTTGACAAATCTCTTGTATTACAATATACAGTATTACGATACAGAAGTAAAATAATACATTATCATTTAGAACACCAGAAATTGTACACACTGCCAGAATATATCCGAAAATTACCGAGACTTAGCAATGCAAAATATGTTCATATATAAAAGTGGGGTTATAAGGTGTTTAAAACTATGAAAATAGCTGTTCATTTACATATCCATTATCTTGAGATGTGGAATGAAATAAAAGGATATCTGCACAATATAGGTGATTATCCTTATCATTTGTTTGTCACCTTAACAAAAGAAAATGATGATTTAATTCATAAAATCAAAGAATATCACAAAGACGCCACAATATATATAGTTGAAAATCGCGGATATGATGTCGGTGCATTTGTTTATTTTTTACATCAAATAGATTTGAAGCAATACGATATTATCATAAAGTTGCATACAAAAAATAAAGTTGGATATGATACGCTAATCAATCACCGATATATAAGCAGAAAAGATTGGTCTGAACTGTTATATAGCGGGCTTTTAGGTTCGCATGCACTATTTATTAAAAATCTTTATAAATTTGAAGTAAAACAGAATCTGGGAATGATTGGGTCTAAATATTTAATAACATCAAATGTTAAAAATGCAAAGGGTGTTGAATCGGGTGTTAAAGATTTTATGATTAAATTGGGATATATAAAATCGGAAAAAATAACATTTGTTGCAGGGACAATGTTCATGGTTCGCAGCCATTTATTACAACAAATTAAAGAGAATTTTTCAATAAATGATTTTGAAATATCAGACCCTGAAATAAAAGATGGAACACTTGCACATATATTAGAGAGGATTTTCGGCTGTTTGGTTGTGGCAAATGGCTATACAATTAACGGGTATGATAAAAATTACTATTTTGAATGTGCTTCAATATTAAAAACCATCCGCCATTTTATTTATTGCCGCAAGATAACAAATCACGATTACTTACTCATAAAAATATGTAAATTACCTGTATATCATCGCAAACAATTATAAGAGGATTGGAATGTTTAAATACCGTACGTATCAAAACAAAGAAATGCAACTTTTCTTTAATAAGGACTTATAGTAATGCAAAAACTTTTATCGCTGTGTATTGCAACAACGGGTGTTACTGAATGGGTGGATAAAGTTGTTGAAAGTATTTATTCTCAAAATGAAGATGATGCTTTGTTTGAAGTTATCATTACGGATAATGGTGATAATGATGACTGTATGCTTTTCATAACAAATAAATTTTCTGCACATAAGAATTTATATTATAAGCGAACATCGTCAAAACTCTTCTTAAATCAGGTAGATGCTTTTAAGCTAGCTAGTGGGCTATTTATAAAACTGATTAACACGCGCTCTGTTTTTACGTCTGGAACTATCAGATATTTTTTAGATTTTGTCAGGAAGCATCAAGCAGACAAGGAAAAGCCGGTTGTGTATTTTTTGAACCATCTGTTGGAAAGAGAGCCTCTGACTTGTAAATCTTTTGATAACTTCGTTGCCTCGCTGTCAAATATGTCCTCGTGGTCAGGTGGGCTATCCTGCTGGAAAGAAGATTTTGACAAGCTACCTCAAAATATGGAATATAATATACTGTTTCCCCATCTATCCATTCTTTTCTATTTTACTGACAAACAAAATTATATCATAGATTATAGGCATTGGTTTGATGAAATCGAAATCGACTGCTCTCAAAAGAGTAAATACAATGTATACTATTCTTTCGGGGTGCAATATTTATCGCTCTTGCTGGATTTAGCCAACAGAAATAAAATATCATTTAAAACATTTCTGCAAATCAAAAAAGTCAATGAGGATTTTATCACAAATGATTATAAAAAATTTACATTGCAAAATCAACCACATTCCTTTGAATTAGAGTATGCCGAAGAATATTTTAATGTATTTTATGATTTTGAAAAAATCAGATTATCAGCGGAAACTCAATTAAAAGCGGAGAAACAGAATGAACTTTCTAAAAATCATAAAAGAGTGGCTGTTTTTGCCTCGTATTTTTCATCAGAAAATGTTCCGGATTACGTATTTTATTATCTTCGCGGATTAAAAGAAATATGTGATAAAATTATATTTATCGCGGATAATTTTGCATCGCCGACAGAAATTGCAAAACTCGAAAATTATGCTTCTTATGTACAATGTGAGCGACACGGCGAATATGATTTCGGTTCATATAAACGAGGAATTGCTTATGCCGAAAATAACGGCTTGCTGGCAGATGCGGATGAGTTAATTTTATGCAACGACAGTTGTTATGGTCCGGTTTTTCCGTTTATCGATATGTTCGTGGAAATGGAAAAGAAAAACTGTGATTTTTGGGGAATATCTAAAAATGTTGATATTGAGGAACATCTGCAGTCGTATTTTTTGGTATTCAAAAAACAAATTTTTTCAGATTCGTCTTTCCATGAGTTTTTTGCACATGTAACACATCAAACAAGCAGAGAAGACATTATTTTGAATTACGAAACAAAATTAACTAATTACTTTACAAATAAAGGATATTCTTTTGCAAACTATATTCCTTATCCTGAAGAAAATAATATATATCCCCGTTCAATAAATGCGAATTTAACCTGCTTTCCGACGTGGCTGATACAAAGAAAATGTCCTTTGTTAAAAGTGAAAGCATTTTATGACCCTGCAGCTAATTGCGAAGGGATAGAAAATTCCCTATATTACCTTTGGGAAAAGAACGAGAAATTGCATTTATTAGTCAAAAATGATTCAAAAAAGCGTATGATTAAACTTGAAATACATAAACAAAGTTATAAGCTATTCAATATTATTTCACTTTTTTCGATAAAACAATGTGGCGGAAAAACGGTTTATAAAATTATCGGCTTACCGATTTGGAAAGTCAGACACATGGAAAATAATATTACAACAAAATATTATTTATTTGGGATTCCTTTTTTGAAAATAAGCAAAAAATAATATTGCGCCTTATTTTATAATCTTAGAAAACTGTTTTATTTTATAGTTTCCTTAAACGAAAAACACCCCCGAAAATCGGAGGTGTTGCGATTGGTGATGCAAAGCTTGCAGTTTACGAGCTTAGCAATTCCTCACGAATTTGCATCAAAATTTTTCCCATACAATTTTGACCGCTTCCAATTCCAAACCCACATTTATAACAAACCGGACAAGATTTTATCAAAACAGCATTTCCTGTTGCTTTTAACATTTCAGCTGCTTGCGGATTTTGTGTAAATTTCGCACGTAACCCTTTTTCCATAATATCGAATTTATGTTTATCAAAATCTAATCGGCGATTGATTTTATATGCCTGTGTTTTGGTTATAAGCCGAGCCTCATCCGGATTTTTCAGATGTAAAATTGTATTAAAGCGTTCGTCCGTCGCATAAAATTTCATTGCTTGATAATAGTGTTCGACGGTAGGAAAAGTATAAAGCATTCCATCTACTTCCATTTTTATTGGAAATTCAGCATAAGGACTTAAAAACCACCATTTTCCGACCGGCGAACAAAATTTAATCTCTGCAACCATTTTTAAATTTCCCTCTTTTTAGATATTGCGAATTTTATTTTGATTTAATTATTTTTTCAACTATTTTTATATAAGTAAATAAAGAAAACATAAAATATGTAATAACGCAACAACCTTATCGCTGATTTTATTAGCATCATCAATTTTCATAACAAGCGTATTTTACCTCTCTTGACATTTTACAGATAGCCAAGTATACTATCCTTATTGATAAATAAAAACTATAAGGCTTTGATTTTATGATGAACTATGGCAAAACGTTATGTTTTCCACCCGACACAACAAATATTTGAAAATCCAGACGGTACATTAACAGTCAAATTCAAAGCGGGCGGTCGTCTTGAAATGGGCTGGCACTTATACACTTGGGGCAATCACGTGAAAGTAATTAAGCCGGAGAATTGGTATGATAATAAATAAAGAAAAATATTTTTCACAATTATCAGAACTATATTGCCGAAATATATATCCGCAGAGTTTGTCTTATATGCAAGCTTATTATGGCGCTCAACTGAAGATAAAATCATTTTTACAAGATTATCACGATTATATTTCAGAACAGTATGCTAAAACCGATTATAAGACTTATGAAACCTTATTAGAAAACTTTCCGTTTTTAGGTAAATTTACTGCTCGACACTCATTTCATCTAACCCCGTTATATCGTTATTTGAATCCGACAGAGCCACAATTTACGAAAGCATTATCAAAGTTCTTGTTTGAAAATCAACAGAGTTGTAAAGCGTTTTTGCAAGCTGTTTTTACATTATTACCTCAAAAAAACGAAGAACTTTCCAAACTTCCCGAAACAGGTTACCAGTGCTTGTATGAAGTTATTACCCGTGATGTCCGTTCTCAAAACAAAAAGCGCAAACGAATAGATAACGTAATTATGTGGAATAACGAAGCCGTATGCATTGAAGTAAAATTTGATGCCGTAATTGATGGGAATGATTTAAAAGCATACGAACAGCAGATGAAAACCACCGCAAAAGGTAAATCTACGACATATATTGCCATTAGTATTGATAATATCCAAGACACTATAAAACAAAAGAAATGCGATAATTGGTCTAATTTGCGGTGGTGTGATGTTATGGGATTATGGGAACAAAATATTTTACAAAATAACGTTTCCGAAAGTGAAGATATGAAACGTTATCGGTCTTCATTATGGAACAAAATTTTATATTGGGAGCATTAGAATGATACAAATACCAGAAAATTTAGTTAATATCTGTCGTGATAATACATTAAAAGCCTTAGCTATGTTTGATAATACCAAAGAACCGAATACACTATCTCTGGATGAATACCAAAACTTTTATCAAGCCAAGGTGTTTTTACAGAAGTTTAAAATGGATGGGTGGTTAATGTGTCGTCAAATATGGGAAGCTGTTTGGGGAGAAATGGCAAAAAAATTAAATATCAGAAATCGTGAAATAACATATTTAACAACTCCAGAAGATTGCTTTGATTTAGCCAATGATATAGAAGATTATTCAACATTCACGGTATCTTATGAAATAAATAAAAAATTTGAAATAAATCTGACTATCGTGCTGTATTGGCAAGAACAAAAGTTAGGTATTTATAGTTCAATTAATAACCAAGATGGCGTTGAATTTCCGTTTATACAAACACCTACGGAATTAGTAGCTATAAAACATAATGGCGATGATTCTTATAATGCGAGCCAGTATACGGTGTCATTAAAAAATTCCGGTACTGTAAGCGACGCAGATATAGCTCATTTCAGACAGTTTGCACAAGAAATTATCAGCTATTTCAATCAACATCAACAAGAGATACTAAACAACTTGAAATAAATTAAAATATACGTCAGAAAATGTCGTGTGACTCCTTTATAATCAAACAATAAAGGAGTAAAAATGAGTATAAAATATACTGTTGATGATATACTTAAAAATGAGAACCTAGACGTATCGGACAATTTTAAATACAAAGGTAAAATGTATATCAAATTGGCTGATACGATAGAGCAAGCTCGTAATTGGAGAAAAGTTATTAAAAACCTCGGTAAATAATTATGAAATCAGAATAGAATGCAACAAATATATCTGTAATACGCAAGCTTAAAAAGGAGCAGAACAATGTTATTAAACAAGATAACGAACAAAATTAAAAACCATCGCTTATCAAAAAAATACACAAAGCTGATGTATCCACCGCAAGCCGATATACATACATTGGCTCGACTTTTATATCCAAACGGTGCATGGGTAAAGCTTGATAATGATAATATTGATAAAATGAGCGACCAAACACGCAAATTATCTTGGAAATATCAAACGATTTACGGTGGTGTGGCAATGTTGCCCTCGGAACTTTATGCAACAATAGATATTTTATACCGTGAAAGTCCTTCGTGGTGGCACATTATTGAGGCTTATGATACAGATGTTCCGCAAAGTGAAATAGTTAACGATATGGCTTTTAAGAAGTATATATTTGAAAGGTATGGTTTTTCTGTTCGTAAATGTATAGCCTTAAAAATCCGCCAATACGCTCCTGATTCGTTGGTAAATATAAAAGATTTATTTGATGTTGTTGATGTTACTCAAGAGGTCATTCCTACATTCAAACAATTTCAAAAAATCCCCACTCAAGATATATCTTTGCATATTCCGAGTGAGGTTAAATTACCTAAATCTGATAAAGTCTCCTATATTGATTATAGCTGTTCCGATTGTGAAAGAAATGATAATTGGTATGATTGCATTAGACCATCACAAACGCTTTGCAGAGTATTCATAGATGGTCGTGTTGTTTATTTCAAACAATATCTAAGGCGTTATACAAACGATAATATACAGCGCTCGCTGGTCGATTTTTTAATCCGACAAACCGAAAAAACAGAAAAAATATACGTCCGCAATTATGAATTTGAACAAGCCCACCATCGGCAAATGGCAAAAATGTTTCCCGATAAGGCAAATATGTTACAGGCTCTTAATGATAAATTATTAAAGTGGTCCGACTATGCACCATTGCCGGAATTTAATGCCCCAAAAATAGCTGATGAATTGACGGAATTTAGATTGGCATATAAACAACGTCATAAAAAATGGTGGCACATTTAGCGAGGTAAAAAATGTCGGAGAGTAAATATTTGTTGCAAGGGATTGATAAGCTGTGCGGTATATATGCCAAGTTAATTGCCAAGATAAAATTAAACGTTTGCGCTCATTGTTGCTTGAAGATAAAATTACCCCCGAAGAATACCGTGATATGAACGAGGAATTAAAACAGGAACAATACGAACTTGAAGGACAATCTGCTTTATTAACCGAGGCTGATGAACACTTTTCTATTGCGATTTCTACCATAATGTCAATGGCGCAGAATGCCTACCAAATATTCAAAAGTTCGAGAGTTGAGACCAAAAGAGCGATTTTAAATATTTTACTCTCGAACTTGCAAATTAAGGATAAGCAAATCTCGTATAACCTTAGAAAACCCTTTGATTTGATAGATTCTTTAAACGAAAAAACACCCCCGAAAACCGGAGGTGTTGCAATTGGTGATCCCAACGGGACTCGAACCCATATTGCCACCGTGAAAGGGTGATGTCCTAACCATTAGACGATGGGACCATTTATTATAATCAACGCATATATACCTGCATTTTTTTTAAACGTCAAGACTTTTTTTATAAATAATGTGAAAATTTTTTATATTCTCCATTTTATGAGCCTTTTTATATCGGATTTTACAAGTCAGAATATGTGTTGTTGCAAATAAAAAAGTAATAACACGGATATGTTATTGGGAAAAATAATAATAGTCTGTAGATTCAAGCTAGAAACCGAACGATTATGAAGAGAAGAACAATGAGCACGGATTAGTCCATTTAAGAACCTTCATCGGTCGGTTGTTAATTTTGTTCCGGATAATATCAATTTGATGTTGAGAAATCAAGTCGAAGTTGGTTTTCTTAGGTAAAAACTGGCGCAAAATTTTGCTTGTTTTTTAATATTTCTTGAGTATATAACTCTTTCATCGTGTGGTTCTTTTATTTTTCAATTACCGACTACACGATTCTTTTTTATTTGCTACTTTTTTATTTCACTTAAATTGTTCGGCTTCTGTTTTTAATTTACACACAAACTCGTAATGTTATTTTTTTGCTTGCGTAATTCTTAAAATATAAGTAAACTCCGCGTATGAATAATTTTTTTAAGGAGTTTATACCAAATGTCTAAAGTTTTGATTACCTCAGCATTACCATATATTAACGGCGTTCCGCACTTGGGGCATATGGTCGGCTGTTTGCTGCCGTCCGATGTTTATGCGCGCTATATGCGAATGATGGGTAACGAGGTTTTATACATTTGTGGCAATGACGAGCACGGCACGGCTTCTGAAGTGGGTGCGCTTAAAGAAAATATGCCGGTGCAGGAATATTGCGATAAATATCACGCTCGTCATGCCAAAACTTATGCCGATTTTAATTTGTCGTTTGACTATTTTGGGCGCTCCTCAAGTGAGCAAAATAAAGAAATGACTTATCATATTTTCGAACAGCTCGATAAAAACGGCTTTATCGCCGAAAAGACGATGAAACAGGTATTCTCAGTTGATGATAATATGTTCTTGGCCGACCGCTATATTACCGGAACTTGCCCGCACTGCGGTTATGAAAAAGCGCGCGGCGACCAATGCGAAAACTGCACCAAAGTTTTGGAACCGACCGATTTAATCAATCCGCGCAGTACGGTTTCCGGCAGTACCAATTTGGAAGTACGCGAAACCAAACATTTGTTTTTGAACTTGCCAAAGATTGAAGAAAAGCTGGTGGAATGGCTCAAAACCAAAGAAGCATTTTGGCCTGATGTTGCTTATTCCATCGCTAAAAAATGGGTGAAGGAAGGCTTGCAGCCGCGCTGTATTACGCGTGATTTGAAATGGGGATTTCCGGTAAACAAAGCAGGTTTTGAAAATAAGGTGTTTTATGTGTGGTTTGACGCTCCTATCGGCTATATAGGCATTACCAAACAATGGGCGGATGAAAAACCGACCGAGCGCGATTGGAAAGAATGGTGGCTTGATGCCAAAGATGTGCGTTATGTCGAGTTTATGGGCAAAGATAATGTGCCGTATCATTCGATTACGTTTCCGGCAACTTTGCTCGGTACCGGTGAAAATTGGACTAAGGTGGACTATCTTAAAGGCTTCAGCTATCTGACTTTTGAAGGTGGTAAGTTCTCTAAATCGGAACATCGCGGGGTGTTTGCCGAAGATGCGGTGGCGGAATTTCCGGCTGACTACTGGCGCTATTGGCTGATGGCAAATGCACCGGAAGCGTCGGACGCATCGTTTACTTTTGACAGCTTTGTCGGCACAATCAATAAAGATTTGAACGGTGTTTTGGGCAATTTTGCACAGCGCGTAATGAAAATGACGGCTTCTAAACTTGGCAGTGTCGTGCCTGAGGGCGGTGAACTGTTGCCGGAAGACAAAGAGATGATTGCCGCCATTCAGGCACGGGTTAATGATTATTTCAAGTATATGGATGCTATGGAGTTCAGAAAAGCAGTGGCCGAACTCAGAGCAATTTGGGTTGAAGGAAATAACTATATTACCAAAACCGAGCCGTGGCAGGTAATTAAAGAAGATGCAACGCGGGCGGCGACTATTTTACGTTTGTGCCTGAATTTGGTACGAATTTATGCTATTTTGAGCGCACCGCTGATGCCGGATACTTCAGCTAAAATGTTGGCAAAATTTGGTTTGAAGCCGGAAAATATGCCGACATTGAAGGACTTTGACGTAGCCAAGCAAATGACGGCACTGAAAGCAGGAACACCGTTTGAAGCCGGAGAAGCGTTGTTTGAACGTATTACACCGGAAAAAGCCACAGAGCTTCAGGAAAAATACGGAGGAAAATGAGATGATACGCAGAAAAATCGACGGATGGGATGATTTGCGTTTAGATGGGGCATTGGCACTGATACATCGGTTGGTAATGCTGCTGACATTTCCTATCCGGAGATTTTGGTTAGTGTTTATGATATTGTCAGCGACGGCTTTGATTTTTACAATTATACCGCTTTATTTTGGGGCGCAAATCGGACATATCGGAGAATGGTATAAAAAAAATATGCCAATATCGGTAGTGGTCAAAAAAAATCAGGCAATATCTCAGGTGACGGATAAAGTTGATAAAATTTCAGAAAAGGTCGAAAAAATCGGCAATACTTTAACGGAACTGAGCTCTAATGCTGAGCTTTTTTCGGCTGAAGACTATTTGGCAGATGAAGAAACAAGATTTGCTAAATGGAATGTAGGCGAACTAAAAAAAGCCGATTATAAGCCGAGAACAAATGCGAATCCACTACAGCGCACAGCTAATGTTGCCCAAAAGACGTTGCATACATTAAAGCAGTTATCCTCAGCAAAAGTAAATGTCAGTACCGGTCAGGTCAAAAAAGATAATTCTCAAAGTATAAAGCCGCATTATCCGCAAGCATTTGCGATAAAAGTCACAGATGCATCAAGAAATGTACCGGAAGATGCGTTTTTTTATGACGGTAAACTTACCGATTATTATGAGTATTTGGAAAATCGTGACTTGATTTATACTCAAAAGCCGAGTGCGGTGTACGGACCGGCAACCATTGTCGGACCAAACAGTCTGTATGTGAATAATACTTTTTTGTTTTTGTATGGCATATATACCGACAAACGGAAATTTGATGTTGAAGCGGCAGAGCAATATTTGCAAGATTTAACGGCAAATGCTATGATTTATTGTGCGCTTGTGGCATATACGGCACAAACGGACACGGCAACCGGTTTGTGCTTTGTCAATGGAATATTTATCAATAAGTCAATGGTCAATCATAATTTGGCAATCAATGTCGGACTAAAGTAGCGGGGCAATATGTGGCAACCGGTTTTTATGATAAGCGGATATATTTTAGGCATTTTGGGACTGATAATGCTGATTCCAGCCGGTATGGATATCTTTGTTGACAATGTGGAATGGTCGCCGTTTTTTAATGCAGCGATGATTGCTGTATTTTTCGGCTTTTCGTTGTTTTTATCAAATTATGCCAGAATTGAACGAATTACACTCAAGCAAGGATATTTGCTGACGGCGGTCAGTTGGATTTCGGTTTGTCTGTTTTCGGCGTTACCGTTTTGGTTTCATCGCAGTGTAGACAATGTGATGGACGCGGTGTTTGAAGCAACGTCAGGTATTACCGGAACCGGTGCAACTATTATAAATAATGTTGAAGCGTTGCCGCAATCGGTGTTGTTATGGCGCTCGCTTTTAAACTATATCGGCGGGTTGGGAATAGTAATTTTTGCTGTAGCTTTATTACCGTTTTTGGGAATCGGTGGCATGCAGATTTTTCAACACGAAAATTCGGATTCTAACGATAAATTTATGCCAAAGTTCAGTTATATTGCTAAACGAATCGTGTTTGTTTATGTGTTTTTGACGCTATTTGCAACTGTGTCACTGTTTGTTGCCGGAATGGGGTGGTTTGATGCAATAAATCACGCAATGTCGGCTATTGGTACGGGAGGATTTTCAACCAAAAACGATTCGATTGCGGCGTTTGACAGTGTGCAGATTGAGTTGGTTACAGCAATATTTATGTTGGTTGGAGCATTGCCAATGACGTTTTATATCCTGCTTTATAGAAAGGCTAATCCGGATAAAAATCGGCAAGTGCGTGTTTTTTTGAAGTTAGTTGCGGTATATAGTTTGTTGCTTGGCGGATATTTATATTTTGTGTCGGATTTTTCATTGTTTGCGGCATTAAGATACAGCTTTTTTACCGTTACGGCTATTGTAACAACTACCGGTTTGGCATCGTGTGATTATACAACTTGGGGAGTATGGGTGACAGCGGTTATTTTGTTTTTGTCACTGACTGGCGGATGCACAGGTTCTACTACCGGTTCGATTAAGATTTTTCGTTGGCAGGTAATTTATGCTTTTTTGCGTAAATATTTGCTTTCGGCTATTGAACCGAATCGGATTATTCCGCTGAAAATCGGAGCGATAAATATGCCGGAAAAGGTGACAATGTCCGTGTTTGTGTATGTATTTTCGTTTTTGATTTCTTTAGCTCTGATGACTCTTGTTGTCAGTGCGTGCGGTTTGGATTTGCGGACTTCGTTGGCTGCGGTTACGGCGTGTATGACCAACGTGGGAGTAGGGGCAACGGACTTAATAGGACCGAGCGGAAATTATGCCTTTTTTTCCGAAACCGTGAAATTGCTCTTATGTTTTGCTATGTTGCTCGGAAGACTGGAAATTATTACGATTTTGGTAGTATTTTCAAAATCGTTCTGGCGTAATTGATTTTTTTATATCAATTTATACCGCAACTTGTGCACGAATGGTATCGTAACTCTGATAATTAAGCAGTTCAAAATCTTCATACTTAAAATCATCAATATTTTTTATGTTTGGATTAATTTTCATTTGCGGCAACGGATATGGTGTGTGCGAAAGCTGTTCTTTAACCTGTTCAAAGTGGTTATGATAAATATGCGTATCTCCAAGAGTATGTATAAACTCTCCTACTTCATAGCCGCAAACTTGTGCTACCATCATAGTAAGGAGTGCGTACGAGGCAATATTAAACGGCACGCCCAAAAACATATCGCAACTGCGCTGATACAGCATACAGCTCAGCTTATTGTTCGCTACATAAAATTGAAACATCATATGACACGGCGGTAAATGCATTTGTGCGATTTTGCCGACATTCCACGCCGAAACAATCATCCGGCGGTCGTTAGGCGTTTTCTTTAAACGTGCGATAACATCGGCAATTTGGTCGATTCCTTCGCCATTCCAATTGCGCCACTGTGAGCCGTAAACCGGTCCGAGCTCACCGTTTTCATCTGCCCATTCGTTCCAGATGCGTACCCCATTTTCTTGCAAATATTTGATATTTGTTTCGCCTTTTAAAAACCATAACAGTTCGTGAATAATGCTTTTTAGGTGTACTTTTTTGGTGGTAACGAGAGGAAATCCTTTGCTTAAATCAAAACGCATCTGCCGTCCGAAAACCGAACGTGTGCCGACTCCGGTACGGTCCATTTTATCTACACCATTTTCCATAACATCGCGTAACAAATCTAAATATTGTTGCATTTTATTTTCCTTCTGTTTCTAAATATTGCAAAATTTTTTTCACAACAGATTGATTGACAAATTTGCCCTTTTTCAGCCATATGGTTGTAATTACGTTATCAAGCTCAAACGTTTGCGGCAGAGCAAAATACTCTTGTTCCAAAACCTCAATACTTTGATTGATATTGATTAAATCAGTAAGATGAGGAGTAATATCTCCCTGATAGACGCAGTCAACCACAATATCAGGCATAATAGAGGGGGTGGTAAAGAATGCGGCATAAACCGATGCACCACCGGAAATGTATAAATCTTCCGGCCAATCCTTAAGTTTTTCGGCACTGTTAATCACCAGATGATTGTCTTTGTCAAATACTTCGCATGAATTATCGACATCAAGTACAATCACACGTTTGCCCATAAGGATTTTTTGCGGCATACCTTCATAAGTGCGGCGCCCCATAACTTTAATTTGGCCTTCGGTCAGGTTGCGGAAACGGCGAGTGTCCGATGGAATTTTCCACGGCAAACCGGAACCGGCACCGATAATATTATCTGATTTATGTCTGCACCAAACAGCAACAATGCTCATCTGATATTCTCCTTTTTTGTTTCAGTATAACAGCTCTTTTGACGGATAAAAGCATAAACAATAAAAACACACAATTTTTATGGTTTGATAAGTCATTATTTATAATAATATAAAAAATGTTTTGAAATTCAAAAAGATTCGCTTGACATTTATTCAATAAAATATGTATATATAGGGCAATATTGCAAAAACGGCGTTTTGCCGCTTGCTTGCTGAATTTTGAGATAAGGGTTGTTTAATGAGTACGAGTCCGTTACAATTTATGCGTCAAGTCAAACAAGAAATGAAAAAAGTGACTTGGCCGGCAAAAAAGGAAGTTGTTCCTGCTTGCACAATGGTGGTTATTCTGGTCGCAATCGCTACGGCTTTTTTCTTTGCCGTGGACGTTGTGCTTGGCTGGGGTGTTGGTGAAATTTTACAGTTAGGGAAATAAAAAAAGATGACAGCGCGTTGGTATGTTGTTAATGTATATTCCGGTTCGGAGAAGAAAGTTAAGGAATCCTTAGAAGAACAGGCAAAGCTCAAAAATATGGAAGATAGAATTCTTGAAGTTTGGGTACCGATGGAGCAAGAGCCGAAGGATAAAAAAACGGACGAAAAATCTAAGAAAAAAGAAACCGGACATAAGTTCTTTCCGGGGTATATTTTAGTTAAAATGGAACTTTCCGACGAAACTTGGTTGGTGGTTAAAAATACACCGCGTGTCAGTGGCTTTTTGGGTAGCCGCAACAAACCGCAAGCTATCAGCGAGGCCGAGGTTGAAAAAATCAAAAAGCAAGTAGAGGAAAGTGCCGAACGTCCGAGTGCCGGCACCAGTTATGAAGTCGGTGAACAGGTACGAGTAATCGATGGTCCGTTTGAGTCGTTTGTTGGAACGGTTGATGAAGTTGACGCGGAAAAAGCAAGACTAAAAGTTTCGGTTTCTATTTTTGGTCGATACACACCTGTAGAACTGGAATTTACACAGGTAGAAAAAGCATAAAACCGCACAAAAGTTTTTTTAGTACCTCTTTGCGATTGTTTGCAAGGAGGTATTTTTTGTGGAATATCTGTAATGACAAGCATTGACGTATTAAACTATAAATTTTATCGTTTTTTTTGATTGTACGCCGAAAATTTTGCTTGAAGAATCAAATTTTGTGGTATAAATTCGTGGCAAATTCAAATTTATTTGATTTTTGCGTCAGTTTAATTGAGCTGACGCGGGTTTTAACAAATATAGCTAACAGGAGCTTAACATATTATGAGTAAATGGGTTTATACATTTGGAAACGGCAAAGCAGAAGGCGATGCCAATATGCGTAATCTCCTCGGCGGTAAGGGTGCCAACCTTGCAGAAATGAACAAGGTCGGTCTGCCGGTTCCTCCGGGATTTACGGTTACAACAGAAGTTTGTACATACTACTATGCCAACAACAACACTTATCCGTCTGACCTGAAAGATCAGGTTAAGGCTGCGGTTGCCGGTGTTGAAGCCATTATGGGTAAAAAATTCGGCGATAACAGCAATCCGTTGTTGTTCTCGGTTCGTTCCGGCGCCAGAATTTCTATGCCGGGTATGATGGATACGGTTTTGAACCTCGGTTTGAACGACGAGAGCGTTAAGGGTTTGGCACAGACTTCCGGCAATGAAAGATTTGCTTATGACTCTTATCGCCGTTTCATTCAAATGTTCTCCGACGTTGTTTTGGGCGCTGACTTAGATGAATACGAAGGTGCTTTGGAAGCAATGAAAAAATCTAAGGGTTACAAGTCTGATACGGATTTGACTACCGAAGATTTGAAAGAATTGGTAAATCAATATAAACAAATCGGTCAAAAATTGGGCAAAGTTGTTCCGCAAGATCCGTGGGAACAATTGTGGCTTGGTATCGGTGCCGTATTCGGTTCTTGGAATGTTGCTCGCGCTATTACCTATCGTAAGCTGAACAATATTCCGGGCGATTGGGGTACCGCTTGTAACGTACAAACCATGGTGTTCGGTAATGCAGGTAACGATTCCGCAACCGGCGTATGCTTCTCGCGCGATCCGGCTACCGGCGAAAACAAATACTATGGTGAATATCTTGTAAATGCTCAAGGTGAAGACGTTGTGGCCGGTATTCGTACTCCGCAGCCGATGAGCTCTAAAGGCGAAGGCAACTCTTTGGAAGAATTGTGGCCGAATCT
>DEST01000090.1 GCA_002361365.1 Alphaproteobacteria bacterium UBA3307 | reverse complement strand
CCGGCAATGGCGGATATATCAAAGGTCCTAATGGCGGATTGATTGTACCCAATGCGGCACAAAACAGTCTGATGAGTATGAATATCACCTCAGATAATAGTGCAATGTCTGAATTACCGGCAATGAATTGTAGCGGAAATAATTGTAATATTACCGGAGGCAAAAATATTGCCAATCCGTATCCACAATATAAATACGGCTCCGGCTTTAGCGGCCAATCGGGAGAAAGTTTGTCAATAGAGCTGGGCACGGACGACAGTGTAAATAATTTGGAAAAACTGTGGAAAGATTTATCAGGAAGGTATTCCGGAATTTTAGGCGGATATGAGCCATTTTATTCAGTCGACGCACCGGCAGACGGGCAGGGTAAAGAATTGTTTCATCTGCGTGTAGGCCCGATACAAAATTTAGAAGCCGGAGATTCTATCTGCGGTCAGCTCGGGCGTGGCGGGGTGTTTTGTAGTGTTGTGAGGACGCAATAGAATATGAGTAAAGAGCCGTTAACCCATTCTGACAGATATGTACGCAAAACCAACCGAATCATAATGATTTTCGGTTTGGTAACGTTGGGCGTATTTTTGTTCAGCTTGCTTTTGCTCGGCTCGGAAGAAGAAAAGCCGGTTGAACATTATATACCGGAAACCGATACACAAGACGAGCTGAAAACCGGCGTACAAGATGTTCAAGATAATTCATCGGAAATTGTGTTTGATTCTCCAAGTACGGTAGAACGTCCGATTACGATGATTCCTCAAGAAATTCACCTAGGAAATATTTTTGTCGGCAATGAGGCAACCGGTGTTTTAACAATCGGCACCAATGGACACAAAGAAATTCGTGTTTTATCGGTAGAGCTTGAAGATGCTCCGGCATCGGCAGAATTTGATTATGAATCTGATTGTAAAGAACGCGATTTACGCGGTAAAAATACTTGCAGCGTAAAAATTAAATGGAATCCGTCTATGCCGGGAAGTGTTCAGAGTAACTTTAAAATTGTGTGGCACGAAACTAACGTGCAGGATTCGAGTGCTAAGCACGATGAAGTTTCAATTTATGGTACGGCACTTAATCCTTCTGATTGTAATTATTGCGAAACCAACGGCGGCAAAAACAGTATATCTGCCACTCCACAGGGTAAAACTCGTTATGCATATGGTCCTAACGGTGAAATTATTGGCATTGTGGATGAAAATGGTATTGTACGCGATTTTCAGGGCAGAGAAATCGGTCGTTTGCGTGATGATGGTATGATTGTCGATATGGACGGCAACATTATCGGTGTCGCCGGTAATGGTAAGTTGATTTTGGATGAAAGCGGCAATGTTATAGGCTATGTTGATGAAAACGGTGTTGCTCATGATATGGAGGGCAATGTTATCGGTACAATGCTGGCAGATGGAACGGTAGTTGATGAAAATGGTCAGGTAATCGGCAAAGCGGCTGATTATGGCTATGTGTACGATGCAAGCGGCAATATTATCGGTAGGGTTAATCAAGATGGCTCGGTAACTGATTTAAATGGCAATATTATCGGCAGATTAGATAAAGACGGAAAAGTGGTAGATGCAAACGGAAATGTTATTGGCCGTGTAGCCAAAGCCGGTGAGGCGATTTTGAATGAAAACGGCGAGGTCGTCGGTATTGTATTGCCAAATGGAGATGTGGTTGACGCCGATGGCAATATTGTGGGGCAAGTTGCCGCAGATGGTACGGTGGTAGACAAGCAGATTATAGGCAAACGCGGTTCGGCAGCACGGATTGTTCATGATGAAAACGGCAATATTATAGGCTACGTAGATGAAGACGGTAATGTTCGCGATTTTAACGGTAATGTTATCGGTAAAGTAGATAAAGATGGCAATGTTGTAGATACAAACGGCAATATTATCGGCCATGTCAGTGATGAATGGCACGATTTGGCCTTAGATGAAAACGGCAATGTAATCGGCTATATAGATGAAGATGGTTTAGTGCACGATTCTAATGGCAATATCATAGGTTATGTTGATAAAGACGGCAACATTATAGGCAATACAGCAAATCAAAAAATTGTTGGTTCTGTCGGTAAGGATACAGAATTGGCGTTAGATAAAAACGGAAAAATAATAGGATTTACCGATGGTAAAAAATTGGTGTATGACGAGAACGGCAATGTAATTGGGTATGTAGAAGAAGACGGGACAGTACGTGACTTTGAAGGTAACATCATCGGCCGAGCAGATGAAAACGGCGTAGTTAGAGATGCGAGCGGCAAGATAATCGGTTACAGCGGAGATGCAGTAGCTGTAGATGAAAATGGCAAAGTAATAGGTCTTATAGGAGAAGATGGAATAGTACGCGACTTTGATGGTAATGTAATAGGCAGAGTAGACGCGAGCGGCCAAGTATTAGACGTCAATGGCAAAGTAATCGGCCATCGAGGCGCCGGGGGTAAAGTAGTAAGAGATAAAGACGGCAATATTATCGGCTATGTCGATAAAAACGGAAATGTGGTAGATAAAGACGGCAAGGTGATAGGTACTGCCGCTTCGTCAGATAACAGAGTTTATGATAAAAACGGCAATGTAATTGGTTATGTTGACGAAAATGGTGTTGTGCGTGATTTAAATGGCAATATTATCGGAACGATGGATGAAAACGGCATTGTTCGCGATACCAACGGTAATATTATCGGTTATGGAGGAGATTCCGTTGCAGTAGATGAAAACGGCAATGCTATCGGTATTATCGGTGAAAATGGTATTGTGCGTGACTTTAAAGGCAATGTAATAGGCCGTGTAGATGCCAATGGCAACATTGTAGATGCTAATGGCAATATTATCGGTCATCGCGGTACAGGAAATAGGGTAGTATTAGATGAAAACGGAAAACCTATCGGATATGTTGATAAGTTTGGAATTGCTCATGATTTTGACGGTAATGTTATCGGCAAGGTAGATGAAAACGGAAATGTTATTACTGAAGACCGTGCCGGCAATGTTATAGGCACAGTCGGCCGTAACGTCCGTTTGGCGTTAGATGAAGACGGCAATGTAATCGGTTATGTTGACGAAGACGGTAATGTTTATGATTTTAATGGTAATCGAATCGGTAAAGTAGATGAGAATGGTAATATTGTAGACGAAGATGGCAACGTTATTGGCAAAGTTGGAGAAAAAGCCAGATTGGGACTTGATGAAAACGGAAAAATTTTGGGCTTTGCAGATGCAAAGGGCGTGGTTCGTAATGCTAAGGGAGAAATTATCGGTCTGATAGACGTAAATGGCAATATTCGTTCGTTTGGTCGCAAAATTATCGGCTCTGCGATTGATAAAAGTTTGTTGCCGATTACTCCGGCCGGTACGGTTTTAGGAACAGTCAACAATCGAGGAGAAGTCATAAATCAGCAAAAAGTTGTTGGTAAAATGCGACCGGACGGGTTGGTAACCGATGTGTCAGGAGCTAAAATTTTGGCAGTAGGCGTACGCTATGGATATATTGTCAACTGGGGTTGTGATTTCAGTACTAAGTTGGATGCAGACGGTGTGATTCGTCGCGATGGCGTTGAAACGGATTATCGCATTTATGCTGATGGTACTGTTTGGACCGGACAAGGTGCTTTTGCCGGTCGGGTGATGCCAACAGGTAGTGTATACGATGAAGAATGCTCGTATGTAGGAGAGGCCAATGCCGATGGGTATGTGCGTGATTCAGACGGACAAGAGGTTGGTTGCTTAAATCCGGACGGCACGGTCTTAGATTTGGAACAACCGCGCATTAAAGGTCATTTAGTCAACAAAAAAGTAGTAATTTCGCGTCGTAGCTGGAAACCGCTCGGCATTTTAGAGGCTGGCGGTATGTTGCGAAATTCTAAAGGAGACTATATAGGCTGTGCAAATGCTTATGGTGATGTATATGATAAAAATTCTGCATATATCGGCTCTATTTCTACGGCAAAATATGCCTTTAGCTTTGATGGTAAACCGCTTGGCACTTTTGATAAATATGGAAATCCGCAACTGAAAAATGTTAGCGGAGCGCATGTGATATTTGGTAATCTTGTGGCGGATAAAAATCGTAAAATCGTAGGTTATGCTGTTCCGGAGATAAATATTTTATATAATTCAGCCGGTCAAAAAATCGGGCATTTGTTTCCTGACGGTAAAGTATATGACGAAAATGGTATGCCGGTAGATGTTATAAACGGCGGAGAAGTTGGAATTTACGGCGGTATGGCGGCAAAATTTGTGCGTCCGGCACATATTGTGGATACTGGCGGACAACGCATCGGTCAGATAAACTATGATTTAAGAGTGTTGGATTATAAAGGTACGTATGTGGGTAAGGTCAATGTAAAAGGACAGATGTTTGATGAGCAAGGACGTTTGATTGCCTCAGTCGTGCGTCAGGGAGGAGTTCGCGGATATGACGGCACATATTTAGGTTATGCCGTACCGACCGGAGAGGTGATTGAACCTGAACCGCAAATCAATGCGGAAGGTAAACAATACAACGCTGGAGAAGTTACCGGATACACAGCTCCTGATGGTTTGGTGCTGAATGAAAATCGCGTTGTGGGTGAGGTTTTACCACAAAGTGTGATGGTTGATGTGTTTGGTAATCCGGTCGGAATATCTAACGATGTCGGTGCAGTCATCGGTGCCGATGGCGCGATACTGTCGATTTTGCTACCGGGAGGTGGTAACAGTAACAATTTGGTGGCGCTACAAACCGGTATAGTAATTGATTCTGCCGGAGAAATCATCGGAACTGTTTTACCGGACGGAACATTTGCAGATACCAAGCATCTGTATGCAGGTCGTGTGTTATCAGACGGCAAAGTCATCAGCACTGACGGACAGTTTTTAGGAGAAGTTGTGAGCGGTGATATTGTTATAGGCAATGATGACACGGTTAAGGGCGTGGTAGGATTTGATGGTAAGGTATATCGCAATGGTAGTGTTATCGGGCATATATTAACTGATGGTTTTGCTGTAGATAAGCAAAATAATATCATAGGTCATATTTATACAATCGGCAATACAGTTCTTTCTAATAACGGAGATTATTTAGGACGCTTGTCAGCAAATGGACGCGTTGTTTCCGGCGAAAATCAGGAAATCGGCTACATAAAGAGCAACGGTTCGTTTGTAGATGCAGATAAAAATGTTTCGGGCTACAGTTTGCCTGAAGTGGCGCGCAACCGGAGGAATTAAAGATGAGATGCAGCATAAGTCGATATATTAAAAAAGTGTGGGTGCTTTGTTGGGCGATTTTATTATCTTTGGTTGCTGTGGCTCAGGCCGCAGAAATTACCGCAATCGATTTTTCCGGCAATATCATCGGTCAAGTGATTTCAACCGGTATGGTTATAAGCGCAGATGGTAATAATATCGGCACAATTACAGCAGACAGCTTGATTATAAATGAAGATGGCGCGGTCATCGGTGGGGTAGTGCCGCAAGGTATTGCTATTGGAATGGACAACCGCTTACTCGGTAAAGTTCATACTGACGGTTTTGTACGTAGCTTGAGCGGACGTACTTTAGGCAAGGCCTTACCAAATGGATTGGTAATAGATGATTCTGCAGAAGTTATCGGTGCTATTTTGTATCCGGGGCTGATATACTCCCCTAAAGGTGATGCACTCGGACGTTTAACCGGCGGCGGAGAATATACCAAATTGGAAGGACAACGTATCGGCTTTGTTTCCGCTAACGGGTATGCTTATCGCCGTTCCGGAGATGAGTATATTTTAGACGGCAGATTGATGTCTTCTAAAATGGTGGTTTCTGTAGACGGGCGCTTTTTAGGCAGTATTGCCCCAAGTGGAAAAATAGTCGATTTTGAAGGTAAAGAAATCGGGAAAATTCACGCTAACGGTTATGCTTATAATTCGGCAAACAGGATTATAGGCAGTGTAATTGCCACCGGTTATGCTTTTGATCAAATAGGTAAATATATCGGAATTGTCAGTTACAATGGCGAAGTTAAACAAGGTGAACGTGTTGTAGCTCGCTATCGGGCAGACGGCAGTTTGGTACGTGCCAATGGAGATGTGGTCGGTTTTGCCGTTAATATAGCAGCTACTGCGAATGATAATTTTGGCAGATACTTAGGCTATATTGTTCCCGGCGGCAATATTGTACGTGGCGGACAAATTATAGGCCATATCGGTGCAAAAGGCTATGTTTATGATGAACAAAATAATAAAATCGGTGCCTTGGTACAAACCGGACCGGTTTATGATGCTTTGGCTCATCTTAAAGGTCAAAGTTTGCCTAATGGGCGTATTATATCTACAAGCGGTGGTGAAATCGGTTATGCCAGAGGTCGTTATGCATTTGATGATAACAGAACTCTTATCGGCGGTGTAGCTAGCGGCATGATTGCCATAAATAACACATTGCAACCTTTGGGAATGAACAATATTGATGCAACTGTTGCTTCCGGCTCCGGTGGTGGTAAAATATCACCGTTTGGATATCTATTTAATGCGGATGGTAAAGTTTTTGGCGGCGGATATCCGCTTTCTGCCGCGTATGGTTTGGAAGGAACGCTTTATTCGTATATCAATCCTAACGGCGAACTTTATCGTCAAGGTACCGGAGCAAAACTGACTCCATCAGGGATATTGCTTGAGTCTAAAGGTTATGCCGGAGCTTTGATTACTCCGATGTATGCACTTGATTTTGAGGGCAATCCATTAGGTAGATTTGCCAATAGTAACCTGATTTTGAATAAATCTAACGCTATTGCATATAAAATTGTTCCGGCGGGATATGCGGTAGAAACAAACGATGCAGCATCTGCTGCAATGAGCCCGCTAAAAGGTTTTGCCGACAATAAAATGATAGCACTGAATATCGGCGGAGATTTAATTGGTTATGCTGATTCGACCGGCACTGTAATCGGGCTAAATGGCAATATTTACGGTAAGGTAGTGTATAACGAATATATTATTGATAATAATCGCGCAATAAACGGCAAACTAATAACATTTGCACCGGTTGTTAACGAAAAATGCTCAGTAATCGGTGTTGTTAACGGTAAAGGAGATATTGTAAACAGTCGAGATGTAATAATCGGTCGTCTTTTACCGAACGGACAAGCAATATCAGATGCCGGTAATTATATCGGTTATGCCGTGCAAGGAAACGGGCTGATAGATTTTAATGGTAATTATGTTGGTACGGTAAACGCCGGATTTGGTACGGATTTTGAAGGAAAATCATTGGGTTGCGTCAACCGTGAAGGTCTGATTTTAAACCAAACAAAAGCTCAACAATATGGTGTTATAATTCCGGCTCCGGTAATTGATTTTGAAAATAAAATCATTGGTAATGTGGCGGCAAACGGACAAGTTTTCGGAGCAGATAGCCAGCTTGTCGGATATATGCAGCCGAATGGAAACGTTGTTTCTAAATCTAAAAAAGTGCTGGGTAATGTTATGCGTTATCAGGTAGCGTACACCGATGCCAACAAGTTTTTGGGTATGGTCAGTGCCGGCGGTATGGTGATTAACGAAGCCGGCAAACCTGTCGGTGAGGTTAATTTTGATGGTAGCGTTCAGGCTAATGGAGAAAATATCGGTTACGCACTTTATGATTTTTATGTGTATGACGAAAACTTTTCCACATACGGATACCTGACTAAAGATGGCACCGTTCTGAGCCCTGTCGGTAGCAGATTGGGGCAACTTGACCGCGGTTTTGTAACCGACCGTAGCGGACAGGTAATTGCACGAGGTAACCGCGATTACATTGTCCGTGATGTCAGTCAAAATCCGGTTGGCGTGTTGCAGTTAGACGGTACTGTTACAGATTTTGAGGGACAAAACATCGGATATTTAACGGAAACCGGAATTATTCGCAATGCTGACGGCAACGAAATTGCCTTGGCCACCCCATATCAATATTATATTTATGTGCCGAAAACCACTGCCGAAGCTGAACCGGAATATAAACCACGCCGACGTCCTACGATTGCAGATGCTGAAACGGAGCAATCTCAACCTCAAACTCAAACTACCCAACCATCAACGGTTAGTGAAACTAAAGTTAAACGTCAAAAACTTGGCAATAGAATTGTCGGAATTGCTCTTAATCCGGAAGGTGATATTATAGGAAATATTTATGATGATGGTACAGTTCGTGATGATAATGGAGATTTAAAAGGTTATGTTGACCAAGATGGTAATGTTGTCGATGTAAACCATAATCTCATAGGTTTTGAAGAAATAAGACGACCATCTGCAAGCGAAATGTTTATTCCGCCAAATGCATACGGTACGGGTAATCCGTATGGACATGGCGAGCGTCCGACCAATGTCGGAGCCGGTGGCGGGTATGGTCAGGGTGAACGCTATGACCCACTGCGAGCTCAGGCATTGATGGCGGCGCAAAACAATAGGCGTAATTCTCTCGGAATGGGAGAGCTACCGGCAGACCCTAGTAATAATGATGCGGAAGTCGCCGCTTTTACCGGATACGAAAAAGATGGTTGGGATGGTGGACCAAGTCCTAATCAGATATCTTCATGGCGTGTAGATATGAGCGAGATGATTTTACAAGATAAGGGTATTCCGGCAGTTTTGGCACGCTCGGTTTATGCTTCGGATAGTCTGAGCCAGAAAATTCCGGTTACTGCTATTGTGGAACGCAACGTTTATGCCGAAGAAGGTCGAAACGTGATAATTCCGGCAGGTTCACGTGTTATTGGTGAAGTCGATTCCGGCGGCGGTGTCAATGCCAATAACGGCGGAGCTGCCAAAATCGGTATCACTTGGACCAGACTTATTCGTCCGGATGGTTCACAATGGCGCTTTAGTGATGCTCAAACAGCCGATGCTCAAGGTCGTGCCGGCGCTATCGGTTATTTGGACCAGCAATTGCTTAAAAAATATTCGTTACCGCTGGTTACAACTACCTTGCAAACTGCTGCCAACTGGCTTTTAGCTTCAGGAGGAAACTCTACAACTTCAGTAAGTAGCGATGGTACCAGTACTACCACAGCCGATGCTCGTAGTCAGGCAATGTCGGACGGGCGTAAGAATTTTAATGAGCAAATGAAAGAAATTTTAAAGGAAATGATAGAAGATAAAGAAAAAATTCGCTCGGTAACTTATGTTCCGGCCGGTACACGCATTATTATCTATCCTAATGAAGATTTGTGGCTCAACAGCCGTGAGCGCTCAAAACGAATCAGCAGTTCAGGTTCCGGTGGCAGAGATTTTGATGGAAAAGGCGGATTATTGGATCCTGATGAAGAAAGCAGAAGCCCATCAGACAGCGGAGGTGTTACTTATAACGGTAATTATCAAAATGTTCAACCGGCGAGCGCTCCGCAAGGTAATCCGGCTGCCGTACCGACACGTACACCGGCGCCGACAAGTAATGTAAACCAAAATCCGGCAGGCTATGTTGCTCCAAGCTCGGACCAACCGTTACCATCTATGGACGGCGGTGAATCGAGTGATGTGCCGGAGTTGTTATAGGAGGAAGGCGATGAGTGATTTTTCAGTATTGGAATCAGTATTAAGACCTTTATCCTATTGGTATAATCAAGATAACCTCGAAGAGGTCGCCATCAATCGTGCGGGCCAAATTTGGCTCCGAATGCGTGGTAAACGTGCTTATCCGTGGGTTATGTATAAAGACGAAAAACTTTCTAAAGAATATCTGACGGATTTACTCTACATAATTGCAAATACCTATGAGTTAGAGTTTGATCCGATTCAGGGGTCTCCGTTTGTGTATGCCACCATACCGGGAGACCATCGATTTTCCGCAATCTGCGGGAAAAACGTTATGTATGATGAAGAAGATTTGACAGGCGGTATCGCTCTGGCAATTCGTCTGCATTCCGATGACGTTGCTTTCGGTCTCGAAGATTACGGAATGAAACAGGGGCAAGCGCTCCAAAAGCTGAATCCGCTTAAGGATATTAAGGTTCCGGATGATGCTTATGAACGTCTGCTTCTGTATATAAAGCGAGGTGAACACATTTTGGTGTCCGGCGCAACATCAACCGGTAAAACAACTTTTTTAAATAATTTGCTGAAAATTTTGGATATTCATAAACGAATTATTACGGTTGAAGATACACGAGAGTTGATTGTTCCGCATCCGAATCGTGTTCACCTCGTGATGTCACGTACCAATCAAACCAACGACATTAGCTACTCCGGCATCATCGACTTGGTCGTACGTTTTACGCCGGATGCAATTATCGGCGGCGAAATTTCAACCAGTAACGCCAGCGGTATTTGGCAGCTTATGGGTTCCGGCCATGACAACTGTTTTGCCACCATTCACGCGGAAAGTTCGCAAGAGGCCTATCTGCAATTTATAAAACGTATTATGGCTTCTACCAACGGTGCTGTAAACGTTGAGCAAACACTCGATGAGATGCGGCGCAAGTTGCATGTGGTGCAGATTCAACGTTTGGGAAACCAACGCGCCATAACGGAAGTAACGTGATTATAAAGGACTGCTTGTATGAAAAAAGTTAATGTAGAACTGGCCTCAACACAACAAAAGTTTTACGACTTTTATAAAACAAGTTTGCAATCATTATATCAAGAATTAGAACAAGAACGGCACACCTGTTTGCGCCAATTATTCAAAACATTATTTGCTCTGTTTGCAACGATTCTGATTGTGCTACTGTTGTTTCAATTTAATATTCTTACAGCGGATAACACATATGAACAATGGTTTTCCCTAATTTCTACAGTAGCTGTAATATTTTTTGTAATTATGTTGTATATGCCGTTTTTACAATACCGTAACACGACCAAGTGCAAAGTAATGAAAAAGCTTATATCTTTTTGGGGTAAGTTTACTTATTGCGGCTCTGATATAATCGGACCGGATACCATCAAGCGGGCAGAATTATTTTCGTATTTTAATCGTTCTGACGTTGACGATTCGTTTAAGGGAGAATATCGCGGCACCAATATAAAAATATCGGAGCAGAATCTTAAAATTCACGGCAATCGCGGTGAAACCAATATTTTTAGCGGAGTAATGATAATGCTGGAACTGCCTCAAAAAAATCGAGGTAAAACAATCGCCTTAAATCGTGGCAGAAACCTTAATTTATTATGGAATAATCCGCTATTGATGATGGTTTTAGTTTTTTTGTTAAGTCCGTCATTTTTGATATATTATTACTATTTTACGGAACCGGGAGTGCCTTTTAGTTTGCTGTTTGCGTGGGTTCCGATATTATTTCCTCTGTTTATTATCGGTGTAATATATTTGGTTTATCGCCGCTATAACCCCAAAAAAGCAACCCAAAAAGTAAAGCTTGAGGGATTGCTATTTATAAAAAAATGGAAAGTTCTAACCGATAATCAGGTTGAGGCTCGCTATATTTTGACGCCATTGTTTATGGAAAAAATGCTGGAGATAAAACGCTTGTTTCACGGTAAACATATTGATTTCAGTTTCTGGGACAACAAACTCCTGATTGCAATTCATACTCGCAAAGATATGTTTGAAACCACCTCATTGTTTACACCTGCACTAAGTTATCACAAAATACGAGATGTCGTCAGTCAGATTTATTCTATTTTTGCCATAATAGATGTTGTGCTTGATAGCCGCGGAAACAATAATGCTTCGACAAAGTGCTCTATTTAAGAACATTTAGTAATTTGCATAAACGAACAGATTTCAGCTTTAAGTAATTCCAGCCCGATTTTTTGTTCCGAACTGGTGACAATCATATCCGGTAAAGCAGCCGCGTGTTTGGCAATCTCTACGGCAATTTTTGTCACTGTTTTATTTAATTCCATACCGGAAATCTTATCAATCTTGGTTAGGATAATTTGGTACGAAACTGCCGATTCATCAAGCAATTTCATAATTTCTAAATCTTCTTTTTTTATACCGTGTCGAGCATCAATCAGCACAAAAACCCGACGTAAATTCGGTCGTCCGCGCAAATAGGTTTTTAAAATGGCTTGCCATTGTTTTACGAGTTTTTCCGGTGCTTCGGCATATCCATACCCCGGCATATCAACCAAAAACAGCTTGTCATCAAAATTAAAAAAATTTAGTTGTTGCGTACGTCCAGGAGTGGAAGATGTTTTTGCCAGTTTTTTTTGATTAAACAGTGCATTTATAAGGCTGGATTTTCCCACATTGGAACGTCCGGCAAACGCAATTTCAGGATATCTATCATCAGGCAATTGTTCTAAATGTGCTACACTCAGCATAAAATTTATCGGGCGCGTAAACTGCTTCTCAGCGATTTTAATTTCTTCTGTGCTGAATTTTTCTGCCATTATTTTACTCCGTTTTTATACATTATGATTTTTTGCTGAATAAGCGACAGAATGTTGTTTAAAATCCAGTAAATCACTAATCCGACAGCAAAATGTGCAAACATAATTGTAAATAAAATCGGCATCAGCGCAAACATCCGAGCTTGGTCTTTGTTGGCCGGTTTAGGATTAAGCTGATTTTGAATAAACATAGTCAATCCATAAATCAGCGGCCATACACCGATATCTATTGCCGAAGGGATATAAATATGCGCCCAAGTAGAAATCGTCAGCGGGTCCGGTGCGGAAAGGTCTTTAACCCAACCGATAAACGGTGCATGACGAATTTCTATGGCAATATTTAACACCTTAAACAACGAAAAGAAAATAGGAATTTGCAAAAACATCGGCAAACAACCGGCAGCCGGATTAACTTTTTCGCGCTTATAAAGCTCCATTGTGGCACGTTGCAACGCCATTTTATCATCTTTATACATTGCTTGCAAGGCCATAATTTTCGGCTGTACTTTCTTCATCTTTGACATATTATCGTATGATTTGTGAGCCAGTGGAAACATAGAAAGTCGCAAAATTGCCGCAAACAGCAGAATTGCCCAGCCCATATTTCCGATTAAACCATACAGAAAATCCAAAATATAGAAAAACGGCTTAGTCAGAAAATAATACCAGCCAAAATCGATGTTAAGGTCAAACTTTTTAATATTTTCGGCATATTTATCCAGTAGTTTTATTTCTTTGGCACCGGCATAAAGTTTTGTATTTATGGTTGTGCTTTCACCTGTTTGCAATTGTAATGGTGTGCCTTTATAATCGAGTTGATACACTCCGTTTTTGACTTTGCGCAAATTGACTCTTGTATCTGCGTTATCTGCAAACACAAACGAACCGAACCAATATTTGTCGGCAAAAGAAACCCACCCACCGGTAGTTGTAAACTCTTGCGGATTTTCTTTCATATCGCTATAGCGAATTTCCTTGAGTTTGCCATTAAGAACTCCGACAAAGCCTTCGTGAACCACTCCGCGAGATTTTGAACTTTCATCAATGGATTTAGAAAATAAACCGTATGGCAACAATGTTACAGCTCTGCCGGAATTATTTTCAACCGTTTGCTCAAGTCCAAACAAATAATTTTCATCAAGCGTCAATTTATTTACAAATTTCAAACCTTGCCCGTTTTCCCATACAAGGGTAACCGGTGTCTGAGGCGTCAACTCGGTATTACCTTCCGCTTTCCATAAAGTATCGGCGTTTGGTAAATTAAGTGATTTATCCGTACTGAGCCAACCGTATTCGGCAAAATATGCCTCCGCCGTTTTAGAAGGAGCAAATAAAGTAACATTCTGACTTTCCGGTTCTATTGTTTCGTGATATTTTGTCAGCAACAGGTTATCTAAACGCGCTCCTTTAAGGCGTACAGAACCTTGTAAAACCGCATTTTTAATGGGTAAACGCGCGTCTTGTGGCAAAATTTCTGCGGTGAGAAGTGATTTTTCTTCGGCCTTATCGGCAGTTTCGTCAACACTATTTGCATCAATCGCCGGAGTAATTACAACTTCTTCTGCGGTTGTTGTAGTTTGCTTTGTTGGTTTCGGAAAAAAATAATTCATGCCCAAAACCACAAATGCAGAAAGTACGATTGCGGCATATAAACCTTTTAAATCTTCATTCATAAACTAAGACTCCCTTTGCTTCAAATTTTTATACTTTCTAAATTATAATGCTACAAAAATCAAGCAATTAACTTGACTTATGCCGTATTTCTTTAGGCGGAACCGCATCGTATCCGGAGCCTCCCCACGGGTGACAACGGCAGATTCGCTTAAATCCCAGCCAAATTCCTTTAATAATGCCGTGTATTTTTATCGCCTCAATCATATATTGTGAACACGTCGGTTGAAAGCGGCATACTCCCGGAAATAACGGCGAGATAAAAATTTGGTATAATCTAATCAATGCAATTGGCAATTTTTTCATCAGACGATTCGCTTTCGGATTCGGAATTATCACTACGGACTGTGGCAAAAGCATTGTTAACTTTTTTAAATGCGCGAATAATATCAGAGCGCAAATTTGCAAACGGGCAACAATAAGTATCATATCTTCCGACCAAAACATAATCAGTATTCGGCTGGGCATATTTGTCATAAATTTCGCGCACAACAGCACGCAGACGTCGTTTGGTGCGGTTGCGGATATGTGCTTTGCCGAGCCTTTTGGTGGCGGTAAAACCGATTCGCGCCGGTTTCGACTTGTCTACGGAAAAATTGCGAGCCGCTTGCAATAAGACGTTATGAAAAATAACGGTTTCAGCTTTAGCGGCTCTTAAAAAATCTTTTCGTTTTTTGATTATCGGAAAGTTGCTCATGGCAAACCATTAAGCAGAAATTCTTTTACGACCTCTCGCTCTGCGGGCGGACAAAACCTTGCGACCGTTGGCGGTTGCCATACGCGCTCTAAAGCCGTGGCGGCGCGCACGCACAATCTTACTTGGTTGATATGTTCTTTTCATTTCAATTCTCCGGTTAGTTATTAGTTATTTAAAATCCGCACACAAAGGCAGATTCTCGGTTAATTTTTCGTTATTCTTATAACGGCATAAATTTGATAAGTCAACAAAAAAATTCTACTTTATATTTTTGTTTATGAATGCCGGTTTTTGCTTGAATTTACCACATAAATCGGCTAATTTTACCAGTAATTTGAGAGTTTTTGAGGGAAAAATGTCCGATTTATTTGAAGCAAACACATCATTATCAACACAAAGCAAAGCCGAATATACGGCAACCGATATTGAGGTTTTGGAAGGTCTGGAACCGGTGCGGCATCGCCCTGGAATGTATATCGGCGGCACCGACATTCAGGCTATGCATCATTTGGTGGCAGAAATTTTGGATAACTCTATGGATGAGGCAGTTGCCGGGTTTGCCAACCATATTGATGTGACAATGAATGCCGACGGAACCGTAACAATCGCCGACAACGGGCGCGGTATTCCGGTTGATGAACATCCGAAATATCCGGGAGTATCGGCTCTTGAGGTTATTTTGACAACATTGCACTCCGGCGGCAAATTTGGCGGCGGTGCTTATAAGGTTTCCGGCGGATTGCACGGCGTTGGTTTATCAGTCGTTAATGCTTTATCAGAAACATTGGTGGTGGAAGTTGCCCGCGATAAAAAACTTTGGCGGCAAGAATATTCCCGCGGCAAACCGCAGACTCCGCTGACGTTGGTCGGTAACTGCCCGAATCGCCGCGGTACGTCGATTACATTTAAACCGGATGCTGAGATTTTTGAAGGTAATAATCAATTTATCGCTAATCGCGTTTACCGAATGGCGCGCTCAAAGGCATTTTTGTTTAAAGGTGTGCTGATTAACTGGAAATGTGCGTCGGAACTGATTACCGAGGGCGATACCACACCGACCGAAGCTGAATTGCACTATCCGAACGGTTTGTCGGACTTTTTGAATATACAAATCGGCGAACGCGCAACCGTTAACCGTGAGGCTTTTACCGGTGAATCAGAACTGGCCAACAATGAAGGTCGCGTTGAATGGGCCATTACTTGGCCGCTTGATGAAAAAGGGTTTTCCTATTCTTATTGTAATACGGTAATTACGCCGGAAGGCGGAACACACGAAACCGGATTTCGTTCAGCTCTGGCTCGCGGACTTAGAGAATATGGGGAAATGGCAAATTATAAAAAGATTTCTGCTATTACCCCTGATGATTTGTTAAGCGATGCTTGTCTGATGCTTTCGGTATTTATCACAGACCCGCAATTTCAGGGACAAACCAAAGACAAACTGACCTCAACCAAAGCGATTCATCTGGTGGAAACGGCAGTTAAGGATTCGTTTGATCATTGGCTTTCAAGCGATGCTGAAAATGCTAAAGCGCTGATAGAGTACGTTCTGGAGCGCGCGGAGGCGCGTCGCAAAAAGAAGGAAGAAAAGGCACAAGCACGTAAGTCTCCGACTAAAAAATTACGCTTGCCGGGGAAACTCGCCGATTGTTCACAAGCCGCGGCGGAAAATACGGAAATATTTATTGTTGAGGGAGATTCCGCCGGTGGTTCGGCAAAACAGGGACGTGACAGAGTTACGCAAGCCATTTTGCCTTTACGAGGAAAGATTCTGAATGTGGCCAGTGCCTCAGTCGAGCGAATTGCGCAGAATCAGGAAATTAAAGATATGATAGAGGCTCTCGGTTGCGGCGTAAAGGATAATTATAATGAAGATGCATTACGCTACGAGAAAATCATCATTATGACCGATGCCGATGTTGATGGCGCACATATTACATCGTTGTTGATGACATTTTTCTATCAGCATATGCCGAAACTGATTGAAAACGGACACTTGTTTATTGCTACTCCGCCGTTGTATAAAATTGTGGCCGGCGGGAAAAACTATTATGCGCTGGATGATGATGAAAAGGATAAAATTCTGTCAAAGGTAACTAAAGGAAATACAAAGCCGGATATAAGCCGCTTTAAAGGTTTGGGAGAGATGAGCCCGACACAGCTTAAAGAAACAACAATGGATAAAAATAATCGCATTTTGCTCAGAGTGATGATTCCAAGCACTGATACTGAGGAAGGTCGTGCCGAAGATTTTGAAACACGGCGACAAGTTGAACGCCTGATGGGTAAAGACCCAGAACCGCGTTTTCGTTTTATTATTGAGCGGGCAAAGTTTGTGGATAATTTGGATATTTAAGTAGTAAGGACTGGCTTATATGGAAGATATATTACTGCATGGATTGGGAACTACGGGAAAACTTTTGTTGGCGGAAATTTTTGCGGATATTCGTTATGCAGTGAGGGCAATTGTCTGCGATGATAAATACTATCAAGAAGATTCTTATTTGGGAAAACCGATTTATAAAACATCTGAAATAGAAAAAATTTTTACTCCAAACAGTATAAGAGTTATATCTACCGGTGTTTACTCATCAATGCGCGAAAGATACGCGTCTTATTTGCAACTGAAAAACAAAGGATATAATTTCATCAATTATATCAGCAAAGATGCGATTGTGGCAAATGATATTATAATAGGAGAAAACAATATTGTTTTTGCCGGTACGTATCTTGATTATTTCGGAAAAATGGGAAATTGCAATATAATCCGCCCTAATACCTATGTCGGGCATAATTTCGACATTCATAATGGTGTTTATATAGCACCAAATTGCAGTATTGCCGGATATACGACCATAGAGGATTTGTCGTTTATAGGAATTGGCGCAACCATTATCGAACATCGGAATATTAAAACAGAAACCTTAATCGGAGCCGCAAGTCTGGTCACAAAAGACACAGAACCTTTTAGTCAGTATATCGGTATTCCGGCGGTAAAAATTAAAAGCCATAAACAAACGGGGATATTATTATGACCAATGATATAATAGTGAATTTTACGCCAACAGGCATTATTCCGACTAAAAGCCAAAACCCCAATGTGCCCATAAGCGCAAATGAAATTGCAGATAATGTTTTTGAAGCTGCCGAAATAGGTATTACCTCAGTGCATTTGCACGCCAGAAATTTTGATGGCACTCCGGCACATTCAGCAGAGAAATATGCAGAAATAATCGAAAAAATACGTAAATACCTTAAAGAACTTGTTATTTGCGTTTCACTAAGCGGCAGAAATGTTTATGAACTTAACCAAAGGACAGCTCCGCTTTATTTACAAGGTGACTTAAAGCCTGATATGGGTAGCCTGACCTTAAGTTCGCTCAATTTTAATAATCAAGCAAGTATAAATTCTCCGCAAACTGTTATGGATATTGCCTCTTTGTTGAAAAAATTAACAATAAAGCCGGAATTGGAGGTATTTGATTTGGGAATGATTAATTATGCAAAATATCTTTCTAAAAAGGGATATATTCGTCCGCCGTATTTTTTTAATTTAATTTTGGGAAATATAGCTTCGGCACAGGCAAATTTGCTACATACAGCCATAATGATAAATGATTTGCCGGAAAATTCTTTTTATACACTCGGTGGCTTGGGAAAATACCAACTTGAAATGAATGCTCTGGCCATAGCTACAGATGCAGGTGTCAGAGTGGGGCTTGAAGATAATATCTTTTTTGATCAGAACAAGACAGAGCCGGCCAGCAACGCCGAATTACTGAAACGTATTAAGAGAATTATGGAAGCTCAAGGTAAAAAAGTTATGGCTTCCAAAGATTTTAGAAAAATACTCAATCTGCAACCGGGAAACGGTCTTTATGGCGAAAAAATTTTTGATGATGAAAAATAGTGTTTTCTTAGAATTATGGAAAAGTTTCAGAACCAAGCTTCTTTGCACTAAAAAAAAGTACAGATATGTGCATTTAATGGTTAATGATAAGTTCTCAGCACCATTTGTAACATTTATAAATGAACATTTTGATGCTCGAAAGCATTGTTTTATTTTTTACAATTCAAATTCTAAATTTGTAATTCCCACACAATATGAAAACGTGGTTGTCTGCCAGTTACAGAGCATAGATATTAACTTGCAAAAAGTCAAAAAAATATTTATTCATTCTTTGTCTGCTACGGCTGTAAATTGGTTTTATGATAATAAATCTTTGCTTAAACGCTGTTATTGGATTGTTTGGGGATACGATATTTATGGACCGGAAAACGAGCAAAGCAGATTTGTTAAAGAAAACGTAAAGGCGGTGATAACTAATTTTGATAAAACTACATATTTGAATAAATACCATAAAGATAAGACGATTTATGAATTGCCTTTTTATCCCAGTGTTGTTTCCAAAAAATATTTGGATTCAGCTATAAAAAATCCGGCACCTATTACAGTTCAAATCAATAATTCTGCAGATGGCAGTACATTGGAAATGCTGGATATTTTAGCAAAATTTAGCTCAAAAAATTTAAGAATTACTACCATTTTATCTTATGCTCAGACGCAGTTTAATGAAGAAATTATAAAAAAAGGAACGGAATTGTTTGGAGATAAATTTTTTGCTGTAACCGATTATTTAGAGCCTGAAGAATATGCAAATCATATCAAAAATATTGATATTTTGATTTTAAATCAAAGCAGACAACAAGGAGTCGGTAATATCAGATGCAATTTGTATCTCGGTCATAAGGTTTATATCCGCAGTGAAATTACTACATATCGCGGTTTTATAAATAAAGGCTACAAAATTTTTGATAGTAACAAAATTAAAAATATGAATTTTGAAGAATTTATTTATATGGATAAAAATGACGCACACAACAATCAACGTCTGTTGCAGAGTTATTTTGACGACTCGGAACTTGTTGCCTCTTGGCGATATTTTCTAAAGATTTAAATTAACCATACAAAAATTTTTCAAGTAACTATTGTTCATCTTTCGGCAAATCTTCGTCTATCACCGAAATGGCTTTGACCGGACACGAATCTACCGCATCATAAACATCGTCCCATTTATCTTCAGGCGTAGGGGCATACACTTCGGAAATTCCTTCAGCATTAAGCTGAAAAACCTCAGGTACAGTGCTGACACACAAACCGCAACCGATACACAAATCCGGATTAACATACGCTCTTTTCATAACAACTCCTTTCTGTAAAAAATGATGGTACAAAAAGATATAATACGGAATTGTATATTTTCAAGAAATTTCATCGTCCGCGTGTACCGGTACGAATTCTGGCTTGCTTTATTATGCGACCTTTATTGACCAAATTTTCTTGACGGAGGATTGTGTCCTGATAATTTAAGCCGGCTTTGCAATTATGCAAGCTGTCACAAATAGCTTGAGGGTTATTCAAATCTGCAATTTTAATTTCCGATGTTGCACCAAGATGCACTTCATCTAAATCAATCTGATTTTTACCTTTGCCAAAAGTAATATTACCCAGAAAGATTTGCGCTCTAAGATTAGCTCGCTTGAGCAAACCGCTTAAAACCTTATCTCCCGCGTGTACGAAAGAGGCAATTCTTGCTGCAACTCTTTCCTTATTTTCCGGTGTTTTATCTGCCAAATAAAGGTTGAGTTCACAACATAAGCCGGAAAGTATCGGCTGTTGTTTTTTAGTTTTTGAATTTTGCCTGAACAAATTGCGTCCCTTAAAAACTTCCGATTGTAATTTATTTCGTTCTTGCTGACTTAAAAAATACCACGCAGGAATCTCTCTGGCTGAAACTAAATGTCCATTATATGTAGTGGTTTTATTTTTTTCTGCTAATTTTTGCGCGATTTCAAGTTGCTTCTCTTCTGTTTGCCTATACCAAACATTAACATCAGACGAAGTATAATCAGCCTCTATCACAAAATCACGATAATGAATTGTGCTGTCTTTGGATTGCCAAGCAGAACTATATTCCGGTATTGCAAATGCGGGCTGCCCTCGTTGTGTCGAAACTAATTTGGCAATTTCTTGGCGTTTTTCGTGTGGTAAAATACGGAAATTTTGAGAATATGTAGGATTCTGTTCGTCTGCTTTAACAATACATTTATTTGAGTAGAGCGGATTCAATGCGGCTCGCTCTCGTACGCTCAAATTTCTCCATTCCGGCAAATCAGTCATTGACCAAGTTGTGCCGCCCAGAACTATTTTCTTGTTATTATTTTTAATGCTATCGGCAATTTCTTGCTTTTGTGATTCGGACAAAGAATTATAAAACGTATTTTTGGAGGCTTTATTGGTTAAAACACCGGCTCCTGCTCCATTATTCCAAAACATATCAAACAATACTATTTTTTCACGATTTTCAAGTTCCGTCCAATGTGGTATATATTTTGCAATAGTCGGAACAATATCTTGTTTGGCTTTTAAACGGAATTCTTTAAGCATCTGAGTTTCGCTTCTTAAGCAGTCGCCTCTTCTGACTCTGCGCCCACCAAGCGTTGTCAACCCCGGACCGATTGTTTGTTTGCGACCTGCTCTGTCCCAATAAGAAACAAACTTTATATCTTCAGAAAGCGACATATAGCGAATTAAATCATATTCAATATCTAATATTGACTGAAAAATTTGCTCTTGCAAAATACTGTCTTTTTGAGAGGACGAAAGATTTGCTGTATGTTGTTCCGGTTTTGCAATTTCTTTTTCGGTTTGCTGATAATTTGAAACCGCCACAGACCTATCAAATGCTTCATTAAATGGTATAGCATAGTCGGAATCATTATGCTCTTTCGGAGTAGTTTGAGTGATAATCTTAGCGTTTAAATTTTCTGAATCAACCTGCGCTTTGGCACGCCAACAAGCAGCAGTAGCCAAAGTCAAAGCCAAAAAAGTTTTATACCCGAAATCCATTTTGCCCTCTCTTTTGTCAAAATTACCATAATATATAGATAAATGCAAGTATTTTATGAAAAAAATTCTATATTTTTATGCTATACTTTAAAATATAAATATCCGCTTGAATTTTTCCGCAAATGTTTTATAAACAATCTGTATTCAACAGAGCGGAGAAAGCAAATGAGTTTGGCCAACATCAAAAAATCAATTCGCAACGTTCCCGATTATCCAAAACCGGGGGTTCAGTTCAAAGATATTACCACTGCAATGAAGAATCCGCAAATTTTTCGGGAAATCATTGATACGATGACCGAATATTTCGGCGATAAAAAAATCGATTATGTGGTCGGTATTGATGCGCGAGGGTTTATTTTGGGTGGTGCTTTGGCATATAAACTCGGTTGCGGATTTGTGCCGGTGCGCAAACCGGGAAAATTACCGGCTGATACCATTGCCGAAGAATACGCGTTGGAATACGGCAAGGACAAATTGGAAATTCATAAAGATGCCTTACATAAAGGTGACCGTGTAATCATTGTTGATGATTTGGTGGCTATCGGCGGCACGGCTGAAGCCGCGGCAAAACTTGTGCAAAAACTCGGTGCTACTATTGATTCGTTTGCATTTGCTATTGAGCTGACCGCACTCAAAGGGCGCGATAAACTTTCCCGCTTTGCCGATGTTTATTCGCTGATTAAATTCTAAATCGTACCGGTTTTGAACAGATTATAATACTTATAAACCGAACCTTCCGGTGATGACCAACTGAAATCGTCCCGCATAGCTTGTTGTTGCATTTGTCGCATTTTTTCGGGCGCGGCGTAAAAGCAACGCAATGCTTTTTCAAGAGCGGATTCATAAGCATTAAGGTTATTTTGCAGTCTTTGTGCCGCCGCATTGGTGCCATATATTTTTTCTCCGCCGGCAAAAAATGCTTCAGTTCTGAAACCATCAACTCCGTCTTCTATTGTATCCACCAAACCGCCGGTAGAAGTGGCAATCGGCAGTGTTCCTTTGGCCATCGCTTCCATTTGTGTCAAACCGCACGGTTCAAAATATGACGGCATCATATAAAAATCCGCAGCCAATTGAACGGAATAGGCAAATTCGTCTTTATATCCGCGAAACACAAAAATACGCTTGGCAAATTCACGGAACATTTGCTTTGCCGTATCTTTAAGCATCATTAAATCACTGTATAAATCTTTATTTCCGGCACCGCCTAAAATGAAAATAGGAAAGTTTTGCGGTGCGTTTTTATAGCGGTCGATAACGTGCAAAATCGCATGAATTGCCATATCATAACCTTTTTGTTCCACCATTCTGCTGGTCATACAAATTACCGGAATATGCTCAACTTCAGACACCAAAGTTGAAATATCATCAAACTGATACAAATCAATCAACGGAATCATCTGCTGTTTATAATTCTCATCGGTAGCCAAACGAGATAGTAGCTTAAAGCATTCGCATTTATTATGCTGCTTAATATTCAAGCTATTTTCATCATAAAACTTAAAGTCGGTAATTTTGAAATATTCATTGATTTCACGGATTTTTTTTGCATTTGGCGAAATTAGCCGTTTTTCATAGCCGTTAATTATTCCAAAAAAGTTGCGGTGGTCTTTGCGAATTTTCAGAATATTTCTAAAATCAAACCCAAAACTTTTGTTGGAAGAAACTTCTTCCATATAGTTTTTGGAAACAGTGATTATTCTGTCGGCTAGGAGCATATTGGCAGATGCCTGATTGTAAGTATCGCTCACCATCAGTGCATTTTGTGTTCGCGGATTGCTGTTTTTTACGGCTTTTGCATTTTTCAGCACCAGAGTAGCTAAATCTTCATACAAAGAATTAAGGATACGCGAAGTATTATTATAATCCCAGCCTTGATATCCCATGTGATGCGCAATATGAATAATCGGTATATTCTTGATTTTTTCAGCGATTTGAGCATTCATTTGTCCTACAAATACTTTTGCCAGAGTCAGATATTTTGTCAGTCCTGAAAGTGCACCGCTATGCCAATCATTAGCCAACAAAATATTTGGAGTTGTAAAATCCGGATTTGGTTTTTCCACCAATTCTTCGAGCAAGATGTACACAGCTTTAGAAAAAAACGCAAAGCGCTCAACTTCATCAACTCCGTTGACATTCCAAACATAGCAACCGGTTTGACCGGAAGGATTCTGCTCTGCCGGATTTATGCTGAAAAAGTAATCACAACGTACAAAATAATAAGTCACGTCATTAAGTTTTCCTGCATAAATTTCTACTTCAAAAGTGCGTAATTTTTGTCGTCCGGCAAAGCGGATTTTGATGGTTTTGATTTTATTTACCGGAGTAGATTTGCCTTCTGCCCCAACGTAAATATTATTTTTAAACTCTGCTTTTTTACGTCCGGTATTACCTAAATACATAGGCGTAATAATAGAAATTTTGTGCTGATTTTTGCCAAATACCGCATTAAAATTTTCCGGCAATTCGGAGGCAACCATACCCAGTCCGCCGCATTTCATAAAGGTTGCGGTTTCGGCACTAATCATCCACGCGTTGATGGTATTTATGTTCGGCCACTCAGTATTACCGAAACATTGTTGTTTAGACATCATCTGCATTTGACCGAGTAAATCATTTTGCGGTACGGCATAATTAATTATAAATTTTTTCTTATTAAAACTCGTCGGTAAAAACTCAAAAATTTTTTGACCTGCACCAATAACAACCGCACACATACAAATAACTCCCGCCAAAAATAATTATCAATAAATATAATATAATCCTTTTATTTATAACCTTCAACAAAAAAAAGAGGTCTTGACTTCTAAAACAGAAAACACTAAGTTCTATGCAAAGAACAAATACATCAACTGTTTCGTATTTATAAAGAGGATAAAATGACTACACAAAAAGAAACAACATTACCTGATGATAATTTGGAAGAAATTACGGAGGAAACGGCCTCAGAAACAACTCAGCATTTTACTACTTCCGAGAAAAGTCCTGAGCTTAATTCAGAGTTGGAACAACTAAGAGAAGAAAATGCCAGCCTAAAAGATTCGTGTTTGCGAGCTTATGCCGAGGTAGAAAACGCTAAAAAACGCTGTCAGGCAGAAATGGAAAAAAATGCTAAATTTGCCCTGTCTTCGTTTGCTAAAGAATTGTTACCGGTAGCGGATAATCTGCACCGCGCAATAACTTCCGCCCACGAAGACCATAAGGAACATTTTAAGGCCTTGCTTGACGGAGTTAAAATGACGCAAAAGGAACTCACCAAGGTGTTTAATAAGTTCGGAATTCGTAAAGTTGACAGTTTAGATAAGATTTTTGACCCGAATATTGAGCGTGTTGTGCAAGAAGTTGAAGATGCTCAAAAGCCGGCAGGTACGGTTGTAGCAGAGTTGCAATCGGCATACTTAATAAACGACCGTATTTTGCGTGAGGCAATGGTGATTGTTACCAAAGGCGGAGAAAAATAAAAATCATAAACCAAGGTATACCGAAGAGTCCGATATTTTTATCGGATTCTTTTTTTGTCTGAGCTAAATTATAAAAAATTCAATTGTTTATTTTACAAACATCAACCCTGCAAAATTTATCGAACTTTCAACAATTAAACATAGTAAAATCAGTATCTTACAAAGTAACAAACCGGTCAATTTAAAGGAGCGGTTTTGTGCTTTTGAGTTTATATTCATAATTTGCATAAAGGTATTTAATGTTGTAAAAATAATAATAAAATTGCCGTCAAGGAAATAATGTATGCTTAAGAGTATTAAGTCCAAAATTAACCTTTGAAATCGGCAAATTTGTTAAGAAGCTGAACAGTTCGACGATGCTACAATGATGATTCTGGAATTTAAGAAAGCAAAAAGATAGATTCGGCAATAATAAATCTTTATAAATTGCCATAATATCAAAAATGGGGGTATATCTTGCAAATATTTATTTATTTAAGCAAATTATGCCGCTATAATCGCGCTTATGAAAATATTAAACGCATATATAGCCAAACAAATTGTTGTCGGCTTTATTCTGATTTCGTGCTCATTGCTGGCTATGCTATGGCTGACACAATCTTTGCGCTTTGTCGAAATGGTGACAAGGCAGGGATTGCCGGTTTATTTATTTGCGCAAATGACTTCACTGTTAATGCCGAGAATTTTTAATGTTTTGTCACCGATTGCCTTGTTTGTGGCGGTATTTTTTGTATATAATCGACTTATTGTCGACCGCGAATTAGTGATTATGCAATCTGCCGGAATCAGCCCGTGGAAAAACGCTCGTGCTCCGTTGATGATAGGAATTGTTTTATCCTTGTTCAACGTATATGTAATGAATATTGGCATTCCGGTGGCAGAACAAAAATTTCGTGAGCTTGAGTGGCAGGTGCAAAATAACTTGACTCAGGCGGTTTTTCGTGAAGGCGAATTTACTACTCTGCGCAACGGATTGACGGTTTTTATTGATAAGCATGAAAACGATGGTTCGGTAACGGGAATTTTTGTTTCAGATGAGAGTAAGCCGGATTTGAAAGTTACTCTGACGGCTGAAAAAGGACGCTTGTTTCAAACAGATAAAGGCTCACGTATTCTATTTATCAATGGCGTGCGTCAAGAAATCAATAAACAGAATAACAAATTCAGTATGCTAGCTTTCAGCCGCTATTCGGCAGAGTTTAATTCCGGCGGCGGAGCAAAACAAAAGGAACAATCGGTGCGCGAAAAGAGTTTTTGGGAACTGATAAATGCTGCTGATGATGCCTCTCTTACTCCGCCGGAAATGCGTAAAAATATAGTGGAAGGTCATCGCCGAATTTTATATCCATTCTTAAATTTAGTGCTGGCTATGATTGCTTGCACCGGTTTGCTTATTTGTAATTTTAATCGGCGCGGACAAACCAAAATTATCGCCATAGAAGTAATTTGTATGATTTTGGTAGTAGGAACTGATTTGGCTTTGGCCAACTTAGCCGGTCGCTTTATTTGGTTTTTACCGTTAATGTATCTGAATTGTATTCTACCGTTGCTGATATGTATTTATCTGCTGCTGTTTTATAATCCGTTTTATTTTCACCGCGTTAAACGCAATAGGGACTTGCAATATGAAAATTAAGTTTTTGATATTATCTGTTTTATTTGTGGCTCTGCAATGTCGGTCGGCATTTGCCGTCAGCGAAGCCGGCGAACTGCAAAAAAAAGAAGAAAGACATCCAAAGGCCAATATGTATGTTACAAACAATATTGTTGATTTTTCTAATGTCCACAATGCAGACACAAGCACCGCTGAATCTGAACCGATAGACTTTGGGGCTGATGAGGTAATAAATGATGATACTACGAAAGTAATCACGGCAACCGGTAATGTCGAAATTTTGTATGCCGGTATGCGACTTTTGACTGATGAGCTGATTTATGACCAAAATGCCGATACCGTTACAGCTATCGGCAATGTCAAACTATATTCTGCAGATGGCTCTGTAGTGTGGGGTGATAAAGTTGTATTATCCGATAATATGAGCATCGGAGATATGAATAATATAAAGGCATTGCTAAAAGATGAATCGTTTGTCACCGCCAAATTTTTCCGCAAGAAAAATAATAATACTAAACTGATGCGTCACGCAACCTATACCGCTTGTGATGTTTGTGAAGGTAAAAATCCTCTTTGGCAAGTTAAGGCACTCAAAGTGCAACATCAGGAGGAAACACAAAATGTGTATTATAACCACGCGTTTATCTATATTAAAGGTGTGCCGGTGTTTTATACGCCGTTTATGACACATCCGGACCCGTCGGTAAAACGTCGTTCCGGTCTGTTGGCACCGACTCTTGGCAGTTCAAATTATTTAGACGCTTACTTTCAACCTCGATACTTTTGGGCGGTTGATGACCAAACGAATGTGCTGTTTGCTCCGATTTTTTCATCCTCTAAAAATCCGGTATGGAATGGTGAAATATCACACTACTTTTATAATAGCTATGTTTCATTAAGCGGTTCGTATTTGAAAGATAACGAAGCTAAGCGACCGCAAAACCGCGGTAATTTCATTTTGCGCGGTCGGCACGATATCAATAATGATTGGCGTATGACTTATGATTGGCGCTATGTTTCGGATTACATATATCTCAAAGATATAGGTTTACCCAATCAAGATGATGCGTGGTTGAATTCAAACATAAAGTTAGAACGTTTTTCCGGCAGAGATTATGTTTCGGTAGATGCTTATTATTACAAGATTTTGAGTTATAATTTGCATCGCCGCAATGTTAATCAATTTAGGACACTTAATAGCAAAAAACCGACGGTAGCTCCTTTGATTGATGCAGAATTTTATTCTGACCCGCTGTTTTTAGGTTCGCATATTCGCAATGAATTTAATACCGCCTCGATTTATCATAAAAACGGAGCAGAAACTCAGCGAGTGACATCAATAAATGCGTGGGAATTACCGTTGACCACTCCTTTTGGTGAAAAATATCGTTTTGTAGCTTCGTTAAAATCTGATGCATACTATGTTAACCGCTATGCGTACTCCCCAAAAGACACTTATACAGGTACCACAGCACGGGTTTTTCCACAGGTCGGGGTTGAGTGGCGATTGCCGTTTGTTCGCGCAACTGAATCTTCGCGGCAGATTATTGAACCGGTGGTGGTAGCTGTGGCTTCGCCAAATGGAGGGAATAAGACCGATAAGATTCCTAATGAAGACAGCGAAGATGTTTATTTTGATGATACTAACGTTTTGGATTTAGATCGCTATGTCGGTTACGACCGTAATGATTCCGGAAGCAGAGTCAGCTATGGCTTACGCTGGAATTCGTATGGTAACATTTTCGGTAAGACATCTGCTTTTATTGCGCAAACATTGGAACAAGATGATAAATCAGACTTTTTACAAGGGCTAGATGCCGATGAAAAGTCGCATTTCAGTGATTTGGTCGGTCGAATCAGCGCCTCTCCGAATCAGTATTTAGATTTAAACTATCGTTTCCGGCTTGACCGCAAAAGTTTTGATGCCAAGTATAGTGAATTGGGATTTAATGTCGGTCCGTCATTTTTGAAATTTAATACCTCATATATCTTTCTGCAAGGCAATACTCATTATAATGACTTGTATTCCGAGCGTAAAGAGATATATACGGCGGTAAAGGTTGCAGTTTCGGAAAATTGGGCGTTTTCGCTATATAATCTGAAAGACTTGACTAAAAAGCGCAAAGGTAAATTGGAACACGGCGGAAGCGTGATTTATGAAGATGAGTGCTTTAAATGGGATTTGAATTTTAAAAAATATAACACAAGTAATCCAAATCTTGACAATGATTACGAATATGGTATGACATTTTATTTGAAGACAATCGGTAGTTTCGGCTCATAAAAATTAAAGGAGAAAAAATGAAAAAAGCAGTTTTATTGATTGCACTTTGGTTGGGGTATGCTCCATTGGCGGCAGCAGAAGGAGTAAATATGCAGCAGTTGGATTCGGCAATCCGTGCGGCACAGCCAAGCACAAATTCAATTATGTATCGCCGCAATGCTAATGAGTATCGCAGTTTGAGTGCCGAGCAAAAAGCAGAGATAGAACGTCAACGAGAAGAAATGCGCAGAAAAGCCGAAGAATACGCCCGCAAAAAGGCTGAATACGAGCGTTATCAGGCGCAAATGGAAGCACAACGTCGCGCCGAAGAAGAAGCCGCTCGTAAACGTGCAGAAGAACTTAAACCTATTACTCTTTATGGCGGAAAACTTAAAATCTATGCACTTGTCAACGGTGAACTGATTACCAGTACGGATATGCAAAGCCGTATCAATGCCTTTATTTTGACAACCGGAATTCCGTATAATGCCAAAACCAAGACAATGATTACCAATCGCGTATTGCAAGGAGCTATTGATGAAAAGCTGAAACTTCAAGAGGCAAAAAAGAACAATATTATAGTTTCGCGTAAAGAAATCAATCAAGCCGTAGCTAATTTTGAAAAAGCCAATGGTATGAAACAAGGACAATTACGGCAGATTCTGGCTCAAGGTAACGTGCAGATGAGCGTTTGGACCGGACAAATCGAGTCAGATTTGGCTTGGCGCAAGTTGGTTGCGCAAAAAGGGCGTAGCTATGCGGTTGTTGGCGAAAATGATATCAATCGTGCTTTTGAAGACATTCGCAAAGATATGAAAACCCAAAAATATATGGTTTCGGAAATTGTGGTCAATAAAAAAGATGCCAAAGATTTAACCCCATTGGCAGAAGTGCTGCGTCAGGACCCTCGATTTGAACTTTATGCAATGCAATTTTCGCAAAGTCCGAGTGCACCAAACGGCGGACATTTGGGCTGGGTACTCAAAGGGCGCTTGCCACAACCGTTGGAAAATGCCGTACTTAAACTCAAAGAAGGCGGAGTAACCAACCCGATTTTATACGGTAATGATTATTATATTTTAAAGCTCGAAAAAATCTTCAATCCGCAAACAGATGCCGGAAAATTACCGAGCAAGCGTGATGTTAAAACATATTTGGAAAACAAAAAAATGGAAGAATTTTCGATTAAATATATGAAAGATTTACGCAATAAAGCCCTGATAGAAAAGAAAATATGATGATAAAATTGCCGAGTTTACGTGAAGTTGTTGACCAATATGGATTGATGGCGAAAAAGTCTCTCGGACAGAATTTTTTGCTCGACCGAAATATTACGGATAAAATCATCAAACTTTCGCTTGAGGCACAGCGGCAAGCCGATTTTTCTAATGCGTCGGTTTATGAAATCGGCCCCGGTCCCGGCGGTTTGACACGTGCTATTTTGCAAGCAAAACCGCAGACTTTGACTGTTATTGAAATGGATTCGCGTTGCATACAAATTATGCAAGATCTTAAAAACTCCGGCTATCCTCAGTTACGAATCGTTGAGGGTGACGCTTTGCGGTACGATTTTTTGGCAGACGAGCTTTCAAATAAAAATATTGTCAGTAATTTACCATATAATATATCTGTGCCGTTGCTGCTTAAATGGCTACGGCAAATTAAGGAGTACCAAAGTCTGACCCTGATGTTTCAAAAAGAGGTGGCGGAGCGCATAATGGCTATACCCAACAGCAAAGTCTATGGGCGAATTTCCGTACTGGCGCAACTTATGTGTCAGATTAAGCCTTTGATGAATTTGCATCCCGCTTGTTTTACGCCGGCACCAAAAATATGGTCAACCGTGTTGTTGTTTATGCCTAAGGAGCAAGTGCCGGAATTAGTGCTTTTGCAGATGGTGGAAAAACTCACTGAAGCTGCATTTGGGCAACGTCGCAAAATGATTCGTCAAAGTCTTAAATCTGTTAAAAATCTGGAACAGATATGTGCAAAATTGCAAATTTCACCAACTGCCAGAGCCGAAAATATTTCTCCGCAACAATATTTGCAGATTGCGCAAAGTATTATGCAATTGCAATAATTTCATAGTTTACGACAACAGTTTTATGTTCATAAAATTAGTGCGTGAACACTTCAATTTGTTTTCATATCAATCAAAATAGCTACGGTATGCCGGAGTAACTTGAACGCCCAACGTAAAATCAGCACTCCTCCCAAAGCTCCAATGGCAGAGTCCAAATAGACTGTGCCGGTAAATTTGCCTAAAATAAGTGCGACAATCGCCATTAACGAGGTTAGTACATCGGCTAAAATATGGTAATAAGCGGCCTTAAAATTGTAATCGGATTCATCTGCTTTATAAGACTTATGATGTGATTCCATAATAAAAATACAAACCGCATTAACCAAAAGTCCAATAACCGCTACCACTATGGCTTCATTAAATTCTATTGGCAGCGGATATAAAAAACGACGTATAGCTTCCCAAACAATCCAAACACCGGTAAAACCTAAAAACAAAGCACTGGTGTATGCTGCCAAAGTGCCGATTTTTTCGGTTCCGCACGGAAATTTTTTTGAACCGGAACAACGGCGCATCAAAATATATGCCGCATAGGTTAGCCCCAAGGCCAGAGCGTGAGTACCCATATGGTATCCGTCAGCGAGTAAAGACATAGAGTTTGTCAGGTATCCATATACGATTTCTGCCGCCATTGTAATTACGGTAAAAATTATTACCCACAAGGTTTTTTGCTCGTTATCGTGTGCTATGTCGTGCGTATGATGATGCATATTTCACTCTTGTTATTAAACTACGATAAATGCTAATCATCTTTTATGATTGTGTCAACCGCAATTATGATTTCATAATACAAATTTATGCTTATGTGAGTTTTGTATGATGCCAACACATAAAAATAGAAGTTTTTTAGAAAAAAACACTTGCATTTACAAAAGATTCTATGTATAACCCACAAGCAGAGGTAAACGTTTTTAAAAAGGTATAAAAATGGCTAGAGTTACGGTTGAAGATTGTATTGACAAGATTCCGAATCGTTATGATTTGGTGTTGATTGCCGCTCAAAGAGCAAAAGATATTTCGTCCGGTTCACCGATTCAAGTGAGTCGCGATAACGATAAGAACTCGGTGGTTGCTTTGCGTGAGATATCGGAAAATCGCGTCAGTATAGAAGATTTACAACGCTCACTGGTGATGGGACAACAGAAGTTTGTTGAGGTCGAAGAGCCGGAAGAAGAAGAGGTTGAGATTATTTCAGCAGAAAAAGAGCTGGCTGCTTTGGACGAACAATTCTCCAGCGATATGATTAGCGATGAAGATTTGAACAACAGTATGCAAATCCACGGCGAAGATGAAGATGATGATTTGGAACTGGATTCCGATGAAGGTATTGATTTTGATGATGGCGCGGATTTTGACGACGATTCGTTTGATGATACTGATGATTTAGACTAATAAAATTTATTATATTAACTTTTATTAAAGCAAAACATACTATTTTAAGAGGCGTGTTTTGCTTTTTTGTATGGAGAAAATGATATGTTGCGGCAATACGAATTGGTTGATTTGGTAAAATCTTATGATCCATACGCGGACGAAGATGCTCTCAACCGTGCCTATGTTTTTGCGCTCAAGAAACACGGCTCGCAAATTCGCACATCTGGTGATCCATACTACTCTCATCCGATTGAAGTTGCCGGTATTTTAACCAAATATAAACTCGATTCGGCCTCAATTATTGCCGCATTGTTGCATGATACGGTTGAAGATACCGATACTACACTTGAAGAAATAAAAGATTTGTTTGGTGAACAAGTGGCGCAATTGGTAGATGGTCTGACCAAATTGGCTATGCTGGAACATAAATCAGGTTCAAGCAAGCAGGCTGAGAATTTTCGTAAATTGTTATTGGCAATGTCGGAAGATATTCGCGTTTTACTGATAAAATTGGCCGATAGACTTCATAATATGCGCACTTTACATTTTTGTGCTCCGGAGAAACGCGCTCGTATTGCACGAGAAACTCTGGATATTTATGCTCCTTTGGCCGAACGTATCGGTATGGATGAAATCAAAGAAGAAATGGATGAGATTGCATTTGCCGAACTGTATAAAGATGCCCACGATTCTATTGTAACACGTCTTAACTTTTTGCGTGAGCAGGGCAATAATATTGTCCCGAAGATTATAAAGCAGTTGGAAACAGATATGAGCGAAAATGGTGTTCATTGCACCATTACCGGTCGTGAAAAATCGCCATATTCGATTTGGCGCAAGATGCAACTGAAAAATGCATCGTTTGAGCAATTGTCTGATATAATGGCATTTCGTATATGTGTGGATACCGTAGCCGACTGCTATCAGGCACTGGGTATAATTCACAGCAAATATCATATGGTGCCGCGGCGCTTTAAGGATTATATCTCAACGCCGAAACCAAATGGTTATCAGTCATTGCACACGGGAGTCATCGGTCCGCTGGATGTCAGAATTGAAGTTCAGATTCGCACTTATGAAATGCATGAGGTCAACGAAAAAGGTGTGGCCGCACATTGGGCGTATAAACAAGGTCAGCATACCGATGGTAAAAACTTTCGCTGGGTACGCGAATTATTGGAAATTTTGGAACAGGCGCAGAATCCAGACGAATTTTTGGAAAATACCAAGCTGGAAATGTATAACGACCAAGTATTTTGTTTTACACCAAAGGGGGATTTAATCGGTTTGCCGATGGGTTCTACTCCGGTTGACTTTGCGTACGCCATTCACTCTAATGTAGGCAATACTTGCGTGGGAGCAAAAATAAACGGTGAAATCAAGCCGTTGCGTACGATTTTACAAAATGGTGACCAAGTAGAAGTGCTGACTGCCAAAAATCAGCATCCGTCGCTTGAATGGGATAGATTTGTCGTAACCGGAAAAGCTAAAGCCGCTATCAGACGCTATGTACGGACAAATAAACGTGAACAGTTTATTGCATTGGGTAAAGAAATTGTAGATAAGCTATTTAAAGCGGAAGACCAAGAATTTTCCGAAAAAGAATTGGTAAAATATCTTTCTAATTTTGAGGCAGAAACAGTGGATGATGTGTATGCAAAAGTCGGAGAAGGCTTAGTTACCGGTTGGGATGTGTTGCGAATTATGCATCCGGCATATCGTCAGTCAAAGCTTGAAAAAGTTGTCAGTGCCATCAAATTGCCGGTATTTAACAAAAAGGAAAAAAATAAAAAAGATTCGCTCAAAATTCGTGGTCTGATAGATGGAATGGCTGTGCATTTTGCCGGTTGCTGTCACCCTCTTCCGGGGGACCGTATTGTCGGAATTGTAACTACCGGCAAAGGGGTTACCATTCACACTGTAGAATGTCCGTCTTTGCACAATTATGACCAAGAACCCGAACGTTGGCTTGATGTTGATTGGGGGCCTGAGGCTGAGCAGGAAAAGCACGTCGCGCGGCTTAAACTTATGCTTAGTAACGAGCCGGGAGCATTGGCAGAAGTGGCAAATATTGTAGCTAAAGCCGGAGCAAATATTATTAATTTAAATATAACATACCGCACAATAAGCTATTTTGAAATATTGCTTGATATAGAAATAAAAAATGTTGACCAGTTGAATAATCTTATTTTGAGTATGCGTGCTGAAAAGTTAATCAGCTATGTTGCACGTGCTAATACATAGCGAGGCAAACAGTGAAAAGCTTGAAAAAATATTATAATCGATGGATGAAAAAATTTTTGGTGCAGCTCAAACGGCTGAAAGGTACTCCGTATTCGATAGCTGCAGGATTCGCCTGCGGTGTGGCAATTTCGTTTACGCCGTTTATCGGCTTTCATTTGATTTTGGCGGCAATAACGGCGTGGCTCATTCGGGGTAATATAGTATCTTCTGCGTTGGGAACTATTGTCGGAAATCCGTGGACTTTTCCGTTTATTTGGATTGCCGTACTTTCAACAGGACGTTTTTTATTGGGAGATATAGCTTCGGTTGATAATGTAAATTTTATCAAAATCTTTGAAAAGGCAAGCAAAGCATTGTTCACTCTGGAGTTTAAGAACTTCGGACGTGATGTGTGGCCGATAGTGTTTCCGATGATGGTTGGGTGTATTCCGTATTATATCATTTCGTGGATAATGTCGTTTAAACTCATCAAAATTACATTGGAAAAATTGTCCGCTCGCCGCGCTAAACGATTAGCACAACAGGAGAATAAATGATGATATTGGGATTGGGTAATGATATTGTCAATATTGAAAGAATTCAAAACACACGGGAATATCTGCAGCATTTTGCCGCTCGGATTTTAGGACCGGACGAACAGGCGGAAATCAGCCGAAACAAAGCAGCAGAAGACATTCGTTTTCGTGAGTTGTTGGCTAAATATTATGCCGCCAAAGAAGCTTTTGTCAAAGCACTCGGAACCGGATTTCGCGATGGTATTTTTTTCAAAGATATTCAGATTCTGCATAATGAACTTGGCAAACCGGAACTTAAAATCAGTGGTATGGCAGAAAAATACCTGCACAAACTTGCACAAACGCCGCATCTTTTTGTGACTCTGAGTGATGATATGCCTTTTGCCTTTGCCGTGGTGATAATAGAAGCATAAACGGAGAATCTTTATAAATGTCAGAAATTTTGTGGAATTTGTTTTACATATTTTTGATAGCTGATATTATCTTTATTGTGCTGGTCAGTATAATTTTCAGCTATTTTTTACTTGTTTCGCACTTTATGCGCACATCTCCGCCGGTACCCACGGTTGGTGGCGTAAAAAAAGGAATGCTTGCCGGGGTTGAAAGCTATATTTCCGGCAAAGCACACGCCACAGTGATTGATTTAGGAAGCGGTTGGGGTTCGTTGTTGCTACCGTTGGCTATCAAGTATCCGCACCATACATTTATCGGCTATGAATGTGCGTATTTACCGTATCTTATCAGCCGTCTGCGAGCGCGTAATTTGCCTAATGTGCGTTTTTATCGGCAAGATTTTTTTACAGCGGATTTTGCTGAAGTTGATGTGATTTTATGTTTTCAGCTGGCCTCAATTATGCAGAAACTTTTGCCTTATTTGCAGCGTCATATCAGCAAAACGGTGCGAATTTATGTAAACCGTTATCCGTTTAAGGATTTGGTGCCGTTACAAAAAGTTTCGCTTGAAGGCGACTATGCGGTGTATTATGTGTATGAGCTGTCAAAGTCTTAAGCTGAAATTGCCGCTTAGCGTTTTATTTCTGTCAGCAGCTCTTCACGAGTAAGAGTAAAATCCGCATCAATCCATTGTTGCTCCAGACGCTCCATAATTTTACCGATTTGCTTGGGATTATAGATACCTCTGGCAGAAATATCTCGCCCCATAAGCGGAAATATCGGCACTATTGCTTCTTCAATTTGTCGCAAAATCATACGCACATCAATGTTTTGATATCCAAAGATTGCAGCGCCGAGTAAAACCTTATCCAAACAAAATTGCTTGCCGTAGCGATATATAAATTGCAAACGAGTTTTAGAGGTGTTTAAATATTCCGGCTTAACATCAATTTTAGCCCAACGGACGAATGTTTCTTTCTGTTTTTTGGTAAACCGCAATGAGTTTGCCATATTTTCTGCCTGTGCCGTATTGGGTTGATAAAGTACAAACAAACGTCGTAAAAAATTGCCTTTATATTGCACATCTTCTACCAGTTTGCTTAAACGTATCAATGCGTCTAAATGTTTGGCTCTGGGCAGAAAATAAGCTAAAATATCGTTTTCATAAATCAATTTCATAGCCGCCGCTGCATTTGGGGTTATCAAAATTTTGAACAGCTCGTCGCGAACACGCTCAATTGCCAAATTTCTGAGCAAATCTTTGAGCCGAATACACGCGTTTAAAGAAGCCGCATCAACCGGCGCTTTGCCAAATTGGGCATAAAAACGAAAAAAGCGCATAATTCGAAGCGGGTCTTCATTTATGCGGTCTTCGGGATTGCCGATAAAACGGACAATACCTTTTTCCAAATCGCTGATACCATTGTAATAATCAAAAACATTACCGCGCAAATCGGCATATACGGCATTGATTGTTAAATCGCGGCGTGCGGCATCGGCACTCCAATCGTCAGTAAATTCAAAACTGTGTTTACCGTTTTCAGTACGTATACTACGTCTGAGAGAAGCTACCTCAAGCACCTTACCATCAATTATTACACCGACAGTTGCCGTTTTGAGGCCAACGGGGATTGTTTTTAAGCCATTATCTAAACACGCTTCGGATAATTCTTCCGGAGAAAGGTCTGTAGCTAAGTCTAAATCAAATCCGCTTAGTCCGGCCAATGTATCTCGTACTGCGCCGCCAACAAATCTGATTGTGCCGCCGTGACTCTCAACAGCCTCAAATAAACGAGCTATTTTGCATGATTGCACAATTTTGGACATATCCAAAAACTCAGATTTGAACATAGTAAAAAATTCCTCTTGTCATTTTTATAAATTTTTAATAATTTATATACACATTTTTTATATAATCCAAGCAAATTTTTAGAAAAAGGGAAAAAGAATGTTGAAATATATTTTGGTTATCTGCGGATTATTTTTTGCCACATCGGCACAGGCGGCTGAACAACCACAATTGTTAGGTGAATTTGGGGATTGGACAGCTTGGACGTATAACGACCGCGGCAATGTGATTTGCTATATGGCTTCTACTCCGAAAAAAGATGAGGGCAAATATAAAAAACGCGGGGATATTTATGCAATGGTTACTCATCGTCCAAAGGAAAAAGCGTTTGATGAGGTAACATTTGTGGCCGGATATACATTCCAGAAAAAAGCTCCTTTGTTGGTCAAAATCGGTAATCAGACGTTTAAAAATACCTTTACTGAAGGCGATAAAGGTTGGATGATTAACTCTGCCGAGGATCAAAAGTTGGTAGCGGCGATGAAACGCGGCAACCGGATGATTGTTGATGGTCGTTCCAGCCGTGGCACCGCAACCAAAGATACTTATTCACTTAAAGGTTTTTCTAACGCCTATCAGACAATTTCCGCCAAATGTAAGAAATAAATACAATGGCAAAAACAGAACTTATCGGGCTTAGTAAAGAAGAATTACAGCAGGCTTTGACCAGTATTGGAGAAAAGCCTTTTCGTGCCAAGCAATTATGGCAATGGCTGTATTATTTTGGCGAAACAGACTTTGAAAAGATGACTAATCTCTCTAAGGTCTTACGCGCTAAATTGGCAGAAAACTTTACTATAACGCGTCCGAAAATAGTAGCAGAACAACTATCCTCCGATAAAACACGCAAGTGGTTGTTGGAATTTGCTGACGGACAACGAGTCGAAATGGTATATATTCCGGAAGTAGACCGCGGTGCCGTATGTATTTCTACCCAAGTTGGGTGTGCGGTGGGATGTCGCTTTTGTCATACCGGAAGCCAAAAACTTACTCGCAATTTAAGTGCCGGAGAAATTGTCAGCCAATTTATGGTAGCCCGTGATACTTATGGCGAATGGCCGAGTCCGACCAATGAAACACGCTATCTATCCAATATTGTCGTGATGGGTATGGGTGAACCGTTACATAATATAGACAATGTCATAAAAGCATTAAATATTCTGACAGATGGTGACGGAATTGCCATTTCGCGGCGTCGCGTTACAATGTCTACATCAGGTATTGCACCAAATATTGTGCGAGCGCTCAATGCAACCGGCGTGCGTCTGGCTGTATCGTTGCATGCGCCTAACAATACGTTGCGTTCGCAAATTATGCCGATTAACAATCGCTATCCGTTGGAAGAAGTGCTTACGGCGTGTCGTGAATATCAGTCTGCTGATGGTAGCCGCTATATTACATTTGAGTATTTAATGCTTGACGGCATTAACGATTCGCCGGAATGCGCACACGAGCTTATTGACTTGATGAAAAAATATGGTTTGCGTGCCAGCTTTAATTTGATTCCGTTTAATCCGTGGCCGGGGTGTGCTTTTAAACCGAGCCCGAATAATCGGGTGCGTAATTTTGCCCACGAGCTTGAAAAAGCCGGTTTTGCCGCACCGGTAAGAGTTGCACGCGGGCAAGATATTTTAGCAGCTTGCGGACAGTTAAAATCTAAAAAAGATGCGGACATTACCGCAAAATAAAACTAGATAAGCCCGATTTTTTGCGCCGTAATTACTGCTTGTGTACGGTTATTGACGTGCAATGAACGCAACAAGGCATTGATATGCAGTTTTACGGTCGATTCGGAAACTCCCATATCATACGCAATTTGCTTGTTTGATTTGCCTTGAGCTATCAAATCCAACACTTGTGATTGCCGATTGGTGAGTGTTTTTACCCCGATAGAACGTCCGCTTAAATTGTTTTGCGAGGTATTGTCGAGCAAATCCGGCGGAACATAACTGCCACCGTCGATAATCAATTTTAAGGCATTGTTTAATACCTTAATTTCCGAGCGTTTCGGAATATAACCTTTAACTCCGGTTGCCAGAATAGTCCGGATGGTGCGGCTATCCTCTGAGGCAGAAATTACAATAATTTTCATTTGCGGCGCAATTTGGCGGAATTGCTTTAAGCTATCAAGCCACGGCATATCCGGCATTTCAACATCTAAAATCAAAACATCAATATCCGATTTGGCATTCAAAATTTTAAACACTTGTGCGTAACTTGATGCTTGTGAAATAACAGCGTCAGGCACAATTTCTTCCAAACGCAACGCCAAACCGTCGCGAAACAGAGCGTGGTCGTCTGCAATCAGAATCTTCATTCCTAATCTCCTTATCGTTTATTCAAATTCATCGACACTTTATATATTGTCGATTGTGTACATTTAAAGACGTCCGAGAGAATAGTTCTAATTTATTTTTTAGGTAGTTCTATATAGTTGACACCGGCTTCTTTGAACATTTCTGCCGAATAGCGCAGTTTATCGCGCCATGTATTTTTAGGGTCATTGACATCGGCCGTATATTCATAAGTAACCACTTCTTTTATTCCGGCCTGAATAATAGCACGTGCGCAATCCGTACACGGAGTTAATGTGCAAAAAATGGTGCAACCTTTGAGGCAAGTTCCGGTCAAACAGGCATTAAAAATGGCATTACGCTCGGCGTGCTCAAAAAAATCATATTTTGTAGGCCGCTCCAAACGTTCCGGAACGCCATCAGTTACGCCGCGCACAAATCCGTTATATCCGGTGGCACGAATTTCTTTATCCGGCCCCACAACAACAGCTCCGGTTTTGGTCGATGGGTCTTTTGACCAAGTAGAAATCAGCGTAGCTAATTCCAAAAAGCGATAATTCCATTTTTCTGAAAACATAAGGTTCTCCTTTTCTGTTGGCTCTATTATAATAAGAAAATTACAAATATCAAATAATTATAAACACCCTGTTGACAAAAGCTGCTAAAAGATATATATTCTGTGCAAATTCTATTTATTAATTTTATTCTTATGGTTACATTTCTTATCATTATGGAATTGTTCGCTGTCGTGTCTTTAGTGTTGTTTAACGGCATTCTCGACAGCAAGTACTACGAACAGCTTAAAGTGCAGACATTTTCTCACTATGCCTATTATCCGGCATATTTGCTGATTGTGGCAACTTTTCTGACGGCAATGAGCGATGTCTATGTTTGGGCATGGCTGGATACGGCGGTTGTTTTTGCTCACACTGTGTTACACGCGGTATTTGCCGTGTTGTTGACAATAGCGCTTGTTAGGTTTGCAGATATTCCGTTCAGGTATGCACGGCAATATTTGTTTGCCCGTGCCGCATTGTATTTTGCCGTGGTGTTTGAGGTAATGGCACTTGGCGTATTTGTTGTATGCTGTGTTAAGGTGTTCTAGACATTGCAGGTAAAAATGGCTCGGGAAAGAACAGAAACTCCCGAGCTGTTTTTATTTTTAGCTGATTTATTTAATAGGCTCATCTGAGGCAGAATTGCCGCTAACTACAGATTTGGTATTAGTCTTTGCGGCTTGTTCTTCTTTGTACATTTTTTCAAAATTCAGCTCTATCGGTTCTCCGATTTTTGTACCGTTTTTATAGATACCTTTTGCATTATATTCATAAATTGTTACGGAATTATCTTGTGTTGTATCAACAAAATCAGCCAATGCGGCAAAAATAAAATCAGTTCCGCATTCCGGAATTTCGTTAGTATTGAGATTATTTATACATTGTTTTTGCTGTGGAAAAATATTAAATAAATTTTTTACCGTAATTTTATGAATACCGGTCAAATAACCGTCTTTACGTTCTGCTACAAATTCGCTCAGCACATCAGCATTGGTAAATTGCAACTCGATTTCGCTTACCAACTTCGCTTGCTCCATAACTTTATCCAGAGCCTTATACATTTCTAAACGATATTGCTCTTGCGCAGAAACTGCGTCTGTACTTTGAGAAATATCAGAAGATGTGGAGTTGTGTGTTTCTGCTATCAATTCATCCGAAAATTCACTTAAGTGAATCAAATTTTTTTGCGGAATATTTTTTAGGGAGTATTTTAAAATCAGCGCCTTAGGTTGCTTTTCTTTACTCAAAAAATCACCGCTAAATGCGATATTATCAAGTGTTATGTCGCCGAAAGAAGAAATGTTTTCGGCATCAATGCGCTGAGTCCTATTTCTGATATGTATATCAAAACTTAAACCGACACCGAACATATCGGAATTAAACTTGATACCGCTACCTTCAACAGAAGAATTTGCCTCTGCTAATCGGGATAAATTGTTGATTAGCAAATTATAATCAAAATCTTTTGTGTCTGCAATATCATAAACTACTTCTGATTTTTGGTTTTGCGCTTTTATTTGCACAGAAATCAGCGGTAAAGCCAGATTTAATGCTTCTAACGAGGTGTTAAAATTAAACTTCACCTGTGTATCTTCCGTACTGACACTAGTATCTAGTATATATTTTCTAAGGTTACCGATTTCCCGTTTCAATCCGGTAGTATCATCAGTTTGAGTATACATGGCATCAGTAATTTCCATTTTGTGAGCTTGTATAAGCCCCAGCTCCGGCACAACATTCATCTCTTCGGCAAAATCTTTGATTTCTATATCTTTAACTAAGGGGAGTTTTATCTGATTATATAGTTGTGCTAAAAACTTTTGTGCGGATTCGACTTTGATTCGATATTGGTCATAGGATTTAAATTTTTTTGCTTGAACGCATTGAGCTTTGGTTTGTGGAATTTTTTGGGTTACGGTTTTAATTTGCGGAACCAGAGTATCTTTTTCGGTATCGGATTCTACCCATTCAGTCACTTCTTCAGTGATTTCCGTTGCCGGATATACAACTTCGCAATTTTCGTCATCTATCTGTACTTCAACCGGTACTCCGTATGATTCGGACAACATTTGTTTCAATTTTTGGGCGGTGGACGTTTCTTTTGCATTTGCTGAACAAATGCCTAAAAAAACAGCGGTGAAAATCGAGATAAAACATAATTTTCTCATAGGCAACTCCTGATAAAACAGTAAACAGGTGAAGTTGAAGAATTAGAAAGCGTTAAATGCACACAATGGAGCGGGCGAGGGGAATCGAACCCCCGTTATAAGCTTGGGAAGCTTCTATTCTACCATTGAATTACGCCCGCACAACAAAAGCATCATAGGCATAAAAATATGATTTTGCAAGTATAATGTTTGTCTTATGCAAAAAAAGCTGAAAAATATAAAAAAATGCTTGAAAAATCAAAAAAATGTGTTAAAAAAGTGCCTGAAGTCGCAATGGTGCGGCTTTATAACAATACACACGCAGACAGGCGTCAGAGCCTAAAGTTCTTGTCGCTCCGGTGCTGTAAAAAGCCAAGAGTCTGCGGAGGTTTAACCGGAAAAAGGATATATAAAATGACAATTCCTACATTTACATTACGTCAGATGGTTGAAGCTGGCGTACACTTCGGACACCACGCTCGCCGTTGGAATCCACAGATGGCGCCGTATATTTACGGCAAAAAAGATAATGTTCATATTATCGACTTGCAAAAATCTTATCCGATGCTTTATAACGCGCTGAATGTTACGCGCGATGTAGTGGCTCAGGGCGGTAAGGTTTTATTTGTTGCAACCAAACGTCAGGCACAAGAAATTGTTAAGGAAAGTGCGGAAAGATGCGGCCAGTACTATGTTAATTACCGTTGGCTCGGCGGTATGCTTACAAACTGGAAAACCGTGTATAAATCAATTACGCGCTTAAATAAACTTAACGAAATGGAAGAAAAAAACGCGTATGATGGCTATACCAAAAAAGAAATTTTGAACTATAAAAAAGAACGTGAAAAGCTTTCTGTTGTTTTGAATGGTATCAAAGATATGGGCGGTCAGCCGGACTTGCTGTTTGTTATTGATACGCCTAAAGAGGCTTTGGCCGTTAAAGAAGCCAAAAAGCTGGGTATTCCGGTAGTTGGTATTGTAGATACCAATGCCAATCCGAATGACGTTGACTATCCGGTACCGGGTAATGATGATGCAATCAGAGCAATTCAGTTCTATTGTGATTTGATTTCCGGTGCGATTTTGGACGGTGTTTCTGCTGAAATCGCAGCAAAAGGCTTAGATGTTGCCGATGCAGAAGTTGACGCTGAAGAAAAAGCAGCTCCTAAAAAACGTGCACCACGCAAAACTAAGGCCGCAAAAGAAGCCGATGTTTCCGCTGAATAAGCGTAACTCGCTGATTCTATGAGGATTGAGGGCGCGGCGGTCAATTTGATTGCCGCGCTGTGTTTGAAAAATAAAAATTTAAGTATAAGGATTAAAATAATGGCAGATATTACAGCCGCTATGGTAAAAGAATTGAGAGAAACGACCGGTGCCGGTATGCTTGATTGCAAAAAGGCTTTGGTTGAAGCAAACGGAAATATGGAAACCGCTGTTGATTGGTTGCGCAAAAAAGGTTTGGCCTCTGCTGCGAAAAAATCCAGCCGTATCGCTGCCGAAGGTTTGGTTGCCGTTTATGTTGACGGTAACAAAGGTGCCGCGGTAGAAGTTAATTCCGAAACGGATTTTGTGGCAAAAAACGATATTTTTCAAGCTTATGTTGAAGATGCCGCCAAGGTTGCACTTGCTTGCAACGGTGATGTCGAGGCAATGAAAAACGCCGCAGATGCCTGCGGAAAAACCTTTGGCGAACGACTGACCGATATGATTGCGCGTATTGGCGAAAATATGAATTTGCGCCGCGCGAAGGTTGTGAGTGTAAACAATGGTTTGGTTTGCTCGTATATCCACAATGCCGCTCGTGCCGGATTGGGTAAAATCGGTGTCTTAGTGGCGTTGGAATCAACTGCGGACAAAGCAAAATTGGCTGATTTAGGTAAGCATATTGCTATGCATGTTGCAGCTGCTCAACCGATTGCTCTGAATATTGAAAACGTTGAACCGACTGCGGTTGAACACGAAAAATCTATTTTTGCCGAACAAGCCGCGGCTTCCGGAAAACCGGCTAATATCATCGAAAAAATGGTAGAAGGTCGGATTCGCAAGTTTTATGAAGAAGTGGTTTTGGAAGAACAAAATTATATTATGGATCCGGATAAAAAAGTTAAAGATGTTATTGCCGAAGTAGCAAAAGAATGCGGTGCAGACATTAAATTGACGGACTATGTGTTCTTTAAACTGGGAGACGGTTTGCAAAAGAAAGAGGAAGATTTTGCAGCCGAAGTACAAGCTCAGTTGGCAAAATAATCAACAAAATAAGGCAAGGCACTTTCGGCAAATTCCGGAAGTGCCTTTGAATCTTGAAAAGGGAGATAAAATGGTGGAATTTTCTGAAAACAACGGCATTAACCAAACGCCACAGGCACATACTGTAAGTACGTCAAACGGCGAAATGAAACATACTTCTGGCAATTTCACCATCGGTCAATCACAACCAAATAGTTATATTGTAGGCCAGCCGCAGACATTTACTTCAAGCTCGGTACATACTTCTGCTTCTGAACTTGAACCTGAGCGAAAAGTTGAGCCCAAAACGGAACAAAATCCAGACAATAAAATAATGCCTAAAACAAAGATGAACGAAATTCCTCTTAAGTCAATAAATCAAACAAATAAAGGAGCTCTAAAATGTTGGAGTGAGGCTCTTACGCGGATGGCAGATTTCAGCGGGCGTACTTCACGTTATGAATTTTGGGCATTTCAATCTGTTAGCTTGGTGATTTTTTTATTGATGTCTTTGGTCGGATATTTTCTTTCTGAACCAAAAATGGTTTTGGATATTTTTGCCGTTTATTTTTTGTTGCCGGCAGCCAGTTCATGCGTGCGTCGGTTGCACGATGTGTCAATGTCCGGTTGGTGGGTATTACCGGCGGTAATTCTGGCCTTGGCAACTCTTGTTTGTTGGAATTTAGGCATACGTAATATTGTGCTGCTGTTGTATTTTACACTGATATATGTTTCTGTACTTTATAGCTATTTGCGCCGAGTTGGTGATAAAACTCTTAATTCTTATGGCCTAAAAATAGCAGAATCGGTTGAAAATAGCTTAGATAGCAGCACATATATTAACTTTATAACGACTTTTATGGTCGGGCTCTGGATAATTTATGCGGCGTATTTAATCAAATTTTAGATGCTACAAAAATAATAACACAAATTTGTGCAAAGATTTTATCTTTCCCACGCACGTTGCTGTGGTTCCCATAAAGGTTGCCAATATGCTTTTTCTTGCAAAAATATATATCCGCCGGCGGAAGTATTGATTTTTTCTCCATTCAGCCAGATATTGCCAGTATTATCGAAAGTTATTATATTTTTATAAATGCATTTGCCGGAATTTTCACATTTTAAGTCGGATATTTGCAAATTTTCCTGTTCTGTTTGTTTTAATATTTTCAGTTGCAAATTTTCGGTCCACAAACTTTTGGTCCATGTATCATTTTGGCGCGGTAACATAACTAAATCATCATTATTGTCGCGTATTGCAATATCGGCGGCATTTGCCGAAAATACCATATCCGGCTTTGATTGTGCAAAAAATAAGGGAATGATGCCTCCTATGATTGGTAATAACCCCCAAAAGCGCCAACGTTTTTGCCATACACATAACCAAAATCCGCCGCAAACAATCAAAATCAAAGCCCATAATGGCAATGCATCTGTTTGCCAAACACTATACGGCAAATGCGCTACAAAATCCGTAATATGGTTAAGAAGTTTTATTCCCAATCCAAGTGCTTTAAGCGGATATAGAGCCAAATGCAGTGGTAATGTGAGCAGGCATAATAAAACTAACGGCATTAAATATAACCCAATAAGCGGACCGGCCGACAAATTGCCTAAACTGGTATATAGTGCCAGTCGATGAAAGTGATATAAAGAGAAAGGAGCCGTAGCTAGACTTGCCACCAAATCACACAGCACAATACCGCCTAAATAGAGTCCGACCGTTGCCATAAAGCCATGTTGACAATAAGTTGTATGCCGATGATTTTCATAAAATGCCACTAAGGCGTATACTGCGGCAAACGACATTTGAAAGCTGATTGAAATCAGTGCTTGTGGCGAAATAATCAAAACCGCCAGTGCCGCAAAGCTGACCATTCGGATAGAGATAGCCTGTCGGTTGAAAATTATTCCAAGCAACACAACAGTCGTCATAATAAAAGCACGCTGAGCAGGTATGGCCATACCGGAAATTAAGAGGTAAAAAGCACTGAATAGAATAGCAACAATTGCGGCATATTTTTTGATATCCCAGCGTAAGGCAACAGCCGGAAACAGTGCCAGCAAAAAGCGTACCACATAAAAAATAAATCCGGCAACAGCACTTAAATGCAAACCTGATACAGATAAAAAATGTGCAAGGCCGGAATCTCTGTAATTGTTAATAATGTCGTGTGGCAAATGAGATTTTTCGCCAAGCAGAATAGCATCGACAACTCCACTCTGCGCAGGTGGTAATACCGAATCAATATAGGTCGTAATCTGGTGTCGCCAAGTGTTTAAAGCAAGTCTAAAGCGGTTATGTGTTGTGTTTGGCAGACAGTCAATCACAAATGTTTCGCTGTTAGAATAACCGATGGCACTAAGGCTCTCATAGAATTGTTTGCGGTCAAGGCGATATCCGTTGCGGATGGCTAAAGGTTTACGCGGAAATATAGTCGCTATCATTTCTACGCATTGTCCAATTTGCACATTTTCCGGCTCAGGTGTTACCGTAATTCGATAATTGCCTTTAAGCTGTTTATCAAAATCCGCCGCATCAGTCAGCATCAAACGCATTTTACCGTGTTCGGAATAAGAAATATTTTGTATTGTTCCACGTAGATATGTAATTGTTTTATCAGTAATATTTTCGATATGACGTGTTTTATATAATGTTTGTGCCTGAATATTCAAAAACCCGCTGAGAATTAACAACATGGCAATAAATAGAGAGTGAAAATTTTTGTAGCGAAAAACATAAAACAACACTAAGCAAAGCTCGAAACCGCCAAGTGAAAACCATAAATTTGGTTCAAACGGCAAAGCAAAATAAAGAGCGATTCCCAATGCAAAATAAAAAGGCACCCACGCAATTAAGCGGTCTGGCTCAGCCGCAATATTATGCTTTAACCCAATAAAAAATTTGAGCAGGAGTTTTTTCATTTGCGGTGCTTAATAAACTCCAAGATAACTGCGGCGGCATTATCACTCGGTGTCTGTTCGTTGAGTCCCAGTAGACGCCGTAACTTGGCAAAATTCTCGATTTGTCTGGTATAAAGTGAATTTTTGCTCAAAAATTGTTCAATATATTGCAAAATATTATCAGGATTACATGATTCTTGCAACAATTCCGGTACAACCTCATACCCTAAAAGAATGTTAGTCAGATTCACAAACTGAATATGCAGAAAGTGTTTTGCTGCCCATTCGGTCAGCTTTGGTACTTTGTAGGCGATAATATGCGGTACATTTAAAATAGCCAATTCCAGAGCCACTGTGCCTGAAGCAGCAATGGCCACGTCAGCATTTTGAAAAGCGGCACGGCGTGCATCTTCTCCTTCAATTACAGTAATGGGCAATCCGGATTCGGTAACAGCTTTTTTAACTCTTGTAGCCACAGTTCTGACAGTAGGTAATAAATACGAAAAATTAAAATGATTAGATTGCATTTTTTGCACAACTTGTAAAAAATCAGGCAACAGGCGCTCCACCTCATTATGTCTTGACCCCGGCAGCAACAGCATAATTTTATTATTGGCCGGAATTTCATATTTGGAGCGAAAATCTTGTGCACTGATTTTGCGTGTAGCCACATTTTCAATCACCGGATGTCCTACAAACACTGTTTCCAAGTTGTATGGCGTAAAATATTTCGGCTCGTATGGAAACAATGTCAGCAGTAAATCAATATATTTATGCATCGTGCGTGCGCGTTTTTTTTTCCAAGCCCAGACTTGAGGAGCTACATAATGCACTTGTGGAATGTTTAAATTCAGCTTGCGTAATTTTTTATGGATTCGTGCACAAAAACTCCAACTGTCAATTGTAATCACTACATCGGGGCGTAAGCGCTCAATTTCCGCCACAGTTTGATTTATGCGATGCAAAATTCGCGGAATACTGGGAATAACCTCAGCCAAGCCCATTACCGCCAATTCAGAGATATCAAATAGCGAAGATAGCCCTTGAGTTTGCATAGTCTCTCCGCCGATTCCCATAAAAAATGCGTCTTGGTCCTGCCGTCGGATAGCTTGCATTAAGCGTGCACCAAGCGCATCGCCTGATGGTTCTCCGGCAATCAAATAATATTTCATTTTTTCACCTCCGTCGGTTCAATACCGACCACAAACATCTTATATTTATCTGCCAATTTAAGCACTTCCTGCTCATTGACAATCAACGCATTTCCGGCGTGAATTGCCAACCCGCGCATACCGGATTGATGCAGATTTTCAATGGTTTTGATACCGATGGTCGGTAAATCGATGCGCATATCCTGCTGTGGTTTGCGCAGTTTAATCAGTACGCCGCCGACACCTTTGCGCAAGTATGTACCGCAACGCTCAATCAATTTATCCGTACCTTCTATTCCTTCAACCCCGAGCACCAAACCTTGCTGTACAATCACAGATTGCCCCACATCTAAACTCCCGAGTTCAAGCCCGATTTCGACTCCGCGAGCAATATCGGCAAGCGCTTGCTTATCCGGTTTGGTTTTGGTCAAACAGCCGGTTTTTACCAACAAATCCGGCAAAACTTCGTGAATACCGACTACCCGCATATTTTCCGATTCGATCTCTTTAATCAACGCGCGTAAAATTCCGTCATCGCCCAAAGATTTAAGCCCGATTCGTGCAAAAAAAGCCGCCGTACGTAAATCCGGTACCAAATCTGCCGGACTTGGGCGGCGGATAGTTCCTATCATAATGACTTCTTCCACATTTTGCTCGTGCATCAATTTAAAACCGGTTCCGGCTTGACCGATTCGCAACCATTTATACGGCATATCCGGTTTAAAAATGGCGCGGTCGGCGTTGTTTTCAATGGCAAGCACAAAATATTCGCGCCCCATTTGCCGGCAGTGTTCGATTAAGATTTGCGGCAACACACCGCCGCCGGCAATAATCCCCAATTTTTTTTGTTTTGTTTCCATAGTTTTGCCACTTATTTTATTGTATTTATTCAGATATTAACAAAACGGGATACAAAAACAACAATTTTTTGAAAAAATATATTGACAAAAGATTTTAATTATGTTAACTATATAGACAGAAATCGAATTATTTATCAAAAAAATTACAATTATGACCACAACAAAAAACAGTGTGAAATTAGTATGGTGTGCCGGTATTCAGGTGCCTGAGAACAAGGTTGCAGGACGTCTTATGGCTCTTGCTCGCGGTCGTCAGTTGAAATCTGCACTCGTTGCCGATCAGGCCGAGGAAGATAGACTGCTCAAGGAGAAAGGTTACTCTTCACAGGATATTTCCTGCCTCCGCCACGCCAACCGCATCGCTCGTTTAGAGAATGCCGGATTCGGAACAAGCACGCGCTGCCGTGTTGGTAGTCCAAAGTGCTAAGAGGCTCTCACCAAAAATCCGAAAATTGCTCAGCAATCTTCGGATTTTTTTATTTTCTAATCTTTACATAATTTAAGGCTTATTTTGTCTTTTTTGTTGTAGCCTTTTTGGCAGTAG